>CAIYKK010000339.1 GCA_903926695.1 uncultured Burkholderiales bacterium | reverse complement strand
TGCTCGACCGACAACTCATCGACCAGCACATCATGGAGCCGACGCTCGGGTGCAGCAGAAGAATTCATCGCATCCGCCATCTTGGAAAAGAAATCCCGCCTGCGTGCCAATACTTGAAGCTCATCCGCATGTCCCCAGCTGGCCGCACTGGGTGCAGTAGTCGCAGCCGTCTTTGCGGATCACCGCGTGCGCGCCGCATTCGCTGCATTTTTTGCCCGCCATGACGGGCGGCGCCAAATCCATTGCGGCCTGCGGGGGCGCTGGCGGCGCGGCGCTGGCGGGCGGCTGACTGGCGCGGCGGGCGATTAAATTTTGCAGCGCGTAGGCAATCGCCGCCACTTCCGAGTCGTGCCACAGCGGGACGTGGGTGCCATCGGCTTTTTCGTAAGTGCCCAGACGCACCGGGCCGCGATCCCACGCCACCTTGCGCATGTCGCTCAAGGCCCGTTCCAAGAAACCGCCGCGTGCCGCCAGCGACAGCAGCCGCATGCTGGCGCTGATCCACTGCTGAGAAGCGCCGCTTTGGCCGACGGGCATGAAAAACTCAATCGCCCGCTCCACCATCCCCGCGCCGCTGGCCGCTGGCACCGGCAGAAACGACACCACCAGATAAAGCCGCTGGTGGCCTTCGTGCGTCCAGTATTCGACCTTTTCAGCCACGGCGGAGAGCGCGCCTTTGGGGCGGCTTTCAATTACCGTGCGCATCGGGTCGATTGGCGGCGCTGCCGCTTCGGATTCAGCTTCGGATTCGGCGGCGGGCGCGGCGTCAAGGCTGGCTTGGGTTTGCAGCACCGCGCCCAAAATCGCATTCGGCCGGTACGTCGCCAGCCCCTTGAGCCGGGCGCGCCAGGCTTGGCTGTACAGGCTTTTGAAATCGGCATAGGCGTAGTCAACCGGCACGTTCACGGTTTTGGAAATGGCCGTGTCGATAAAAGGCTGCACCGCTTGCATCATGGCGATATGGCTGGCCGTCGTCATCTCCAGCGCGGAGACAAAATAATCGGGCAAGTTGTCCATATCGCCACCGAGTTCGCGGTAGAGCCGCCAGGCGTGGTCTTCCACCGCGTACTCGGTCGTGCTGCCGTCGGCTTCGCGCTTTTTCCGCCGGTACAGCCACGAAAACGGCGGCTCGATGCCGTTGGAGGCGTTGTCGGCAAACGCCAAACTGACCGTACCGGTAGGCGCAACCGACAGCAAATGGCTGTTGCGGATGCCGTGGGCGCGAATGGCCTGCTGCAGCGCGGGCGGCAGGCGGCTGGCAAAGGTGCCGCTGGCCAGATAACCGTCGGCGTCGAATTTGGGGAAAGCGCCTTTTTCCTGCGCCAGCGCGACCGACGCGGCATACGCAGCGTCGCGCATGGCGGTGGCGATACGCACGGCCATTGCCCGGCCTTGCGAAGCGTCGTAGCGCAGGTGCAGCATGGCCAGCGCGTTGCCCAATCCGGTGAAACCCACGCCGATGCGGCGCTTGGCGGCGGACTCGGCCCGCTGCTGCGGCAGCGGCCAGAAAGTCACTTCCAGCACGTTGTCCAGCGCCCGCACCTGCGTGGTCACGGATGCTTCAAACGCCTCGAAATCAAACACCGGCTCGCCATCAAAGCCGAACGGGTGGCGCACAAAACGCGTCAAAATCACCGGCCCGAGGTCGCAGCAGCCGTAGGGCGGAAGCGGTTCTTCGGCGCAGGGGTTTGTCGCCGCAATCGTCTCGCAGTAGCGCAGGTTGTTGTCTAGGTTGATGTTGTCCAGAAACAAAATCCCCGGCTCGGCAAAGTCGTAGGCCGATTTCATGACCGTGTCCCACAGTTCGCGGGCGGCGACGGTTTGGTACACCCACAGCCCATCGGCGCGCTGGAAAGCGCCCTGCGCCAGCAGCGCCGCGCCGGGTTTTTCCTGATGCACCAGTTCCCACGGCGCATCTTCGGCCAGCGCCTGCATGAAGGCGTCGTGTACGCCGACGGAGACGTTGAAATTGTTCCAGCGCCCCGGCGTGCGTTTGGCGGTGATGAATTCGTGGACATCCGGGTGGTCCATGCGCAGCACGCCCATTTGCGCGCCACGCCGGGCGCCCGCGCTCTCGACCGTGGAGCACGACTGATCGAACACGTTGATATAACTGCACGGCCCGGACGCCATCGACGCCGTGCCTTTGACCAGCGCGCCACGCGGGCGGATGCGCGAAAAGTCGTAACCGACGCCGCCGCCGCGCCGCATGGTTTCAGCCGCTTCGCGCAGCGCTTCGTAAATGCCGGGAAAGCCGCCGCTGTCCACGCCCTGAATGCAGTCGCCCACGGGCTGCACAAAACAGTTGATCAGCGTGGCCTGAATGTCCGTGCCCGCCGCGCTCATGATGCGGCCCGCGCCAATCGCCCCGGCGTGCAGGTTTTCCAGAAACAGCGCCTCGTAGCGGGCGCGTTCGGCGGGCAGCTCGACCGAAGCGAGCGCCCGCGCCACGCGGCGGTACACGTCCTCGACGCCGCTTTCGCCGGGTTTCAGGTATTTTTCCTTCAGCACGTCCTGGCTGATGGGCTGGGTGGCGGTCAGGTCTTGCGTCCGGCCGAAGTGTTCACGCTTCATGTCTGTTTTCCTGGGAAAAAGCTGCGAAGGCGAGAGCGCCGCCCGGCAGCTGGCTGTTGCATCTGGGTGTGAAAACAGCTGCGCCGTGTCGTCAACGGGCCAGCGTTTCGCAGGGAAGAAGGATAGTCTTTTTGCGGCTCATTGGCCCGATGCCCTGCCGGGCTTGCGGGCATAAAACGCGCTTTGCTGGCTTGGATCAAGCATGGTAGGCGCAGGCTCAGTGGCAGGGAGAGAGCTGACTGACGGGCTGAAATTCTTATCAAAACCAGGGTTATCTTCTCAAAACCAGAGTTATCTTCTCAATCCACAAAGAATCCTCTCAAAAATCCTTCATTTTGAGAAGATAAATGAGAAGATAAATTTTTGTGACGGTTTTTGATCAAGAGACAAGCATGGCCAAAGAACAACTTTCATCCAGCATCCAGGCCTATTTGAGCCATCGAGCCAGTCAGGGGCTGCCGCCCGCGAGCGCTGAGGACATCACGACGCAAACGGGCACCAAGCGCTCCACCATGAACCGCTACCTGGCCGCTTTGGTGGCCAGCGGCACCCTTCTCCGGCAGGGCTCCGGCCGCGCCACACGCTACGCCATCGCAGCGCCCGCGACGGGCACGGTGCCGCCCGTATCGTCGGTATC
>CAIYKK010000338.1 GCA_903926695.1 uncultured Burkholderiales bacterium | reverse complement strand
GCCGGTGATTTATCTGGCCTTTGACCGGCTCGGGCGGCGTTTTGGCCGCAAGGGTCAGCCGTGATGAACCGGGGCCAGCCATGAACCTGTCCGAACCCTTTGTTCGCCGCCCCGTCGCCACCGTGCTGCTGACGATTGGTTTGGCGCTGGCCGGGCTGGCGGCGTTTTTTGCGCTGCCCGTCGCGCCGCTGCCGCAGGTGGATTACCCGACGATTTCCGTCAGCGCCACGCTGCCCGGCGCCAGCCCCGACACGATGGCCAGCAGCGTGGCCACGCCGCTGGAGCGGCGACTGGGCGTGATTTCCGGCGTCAACGAAATGACTTCCAGCAGCGGCACCGGCTCCACCCGCATCAGCCTGCAATTCGACCTGAACCGCAAGATCGACGCTGCCGCCAGAGAAGTGCAGGCCGCCATCAACGCCGCCCGCGCCGACCTGCCCGCCACACTGCGCAGCAACCCGACCTACCGCAAGGCGAACCCGGCAGCTTCGCCCGTCATCATCCTGGCGCTGACTTCCAAAACCCGCTCGCCGGGCCAGATTTACGACGAAGTGTCGAACCTGATTCAGCAAAAAATCGCCCAGGTTCCCGGCGTGGGCGACGTGGAACTGGGCGGCGGCTCGCTGCCCGCCGTGCGCGTCGAGCTGCTGCCGTTTGCGCTGAACCGCTACGGCGTCAGCATGGAAGACGTGCGCGCCACCCTGCAAGCGAGCAACGCCAACCGCCCCAAAGGCGCGATTGAAGGCAACGGCCAGCGGCTGCAGATTTATTCCGGCGGCAGCGTGGCCAGCGGCGGCCTGAAAGCGGCGGATTACCAAGGGCTGGTCGTGGCGTGGCGCAACGGCGCGGCCATCCGGCTCGGCGACGTGGCCGAGGTGGCCGACGGCGTGGAAAACACCAACACCCTCGGCCTGTTCAACGGCCAGCCTGCCGTCATCGTGCTGGTCACGCGCCAGCCCGATGCGAACGTGATCGCCACCGTGGACGGCGTGCGCGCCCTGCTGCCCGAGCTGCAGGCGCAGCTGCCGCAGGATGTGCGGCTGCAGGTCGCTTCTGACAGCACCAACTCCATCCGCTCCTCGCTGCATGAAATCGAGCTGACGCTGCTGATTTCCATCGCGCTGGTGGTGCTGGTCGTGAGCGCCTTTTTGCGCAGTGCGCGGGCCACGTTCATTCCGGCGGTGGCGACCGTGGTGTCGCTGCTGGGCACTTTTGGCGTGATGTATTTTCTCGGCTTCAGCCTGAACAACCTGAGCCTGATGGCGCTGACGGTCGCCACCGGCTTTGTCGTCGATGACGCCATCGTGGTGCTGGAAAACACCAGCCGCCACATCGAAGCGGGCATGGACCGTTTCAAGGCCGCGCTGTTGGGCGCACGCGAAGTGGGTTTTACCGTGCTGGCAATCAGCCTGTCGCTGGTGGCGGTGTTTATTCCGCTGCTGTTCATGGGCGGGCAGACCGGGCGGCTGTTCCGCGAGTTTGCCGTCACGCTGTCGGCGGCGGTGCTGATTTCGCTGGTGATTTCGCTGACCACGACGCCGATGATGTGCGCCTGGCTGCTGCAGCCCAGCACGCAGGCGCGCACGCCGGGGCGCATTGCACGCGGGTTTGAAAGCGCTTTCAACCGCCTGCTGCGCGGCTACGCGGTCTGTCTCGATTGGGCGCTGGCCAGCCAGCGACTGGTGATGCTGATGCTGCTGGCCGTCATCGGGCTGAACGTTTATCTGTATGCCGCCGCGCCCAAGGGCTTTTTTCCGCAGCAAGACAGCGGGCAAATCAACGGCGGCCTGCGTGCTGACCGCAGCATTTCTTTTTCCGCCATGCAGGGCAAATTGAAAGAGCTGGTGGACATCATCCGGCGCGACCCGGCGGTCGATACCGTCGTGGGTTTTACCGGCGGCTCGCGGGCGGGCGGGGGTTTTATGTTTGTCAACCTCAAACCGGCGGGCCAGCGCACCGAGGCGGCTCTGGCCGTGATTGCCCGGCTGCGCCCGCAACTGGCCCGCGTCACCGGCGTAACGCTGTTTTTAAACCCGGTGCAGGATTTGCGCGGCGGCGGGCGCCAGAGCAATTCAACCTACCAATACACCCTCAAAAGCGACAACGCCGCCAGCCTGCGCCAATGGGCTACGCGCCTGGCCGACCAGATGAAAAGCGCCAAAGCCCTGACCGACGTGGACACCGACCAGCAGGAAAACGGTGTCGAAACGATGGTCACGGTGGACAAAGAAAGCGCCGCCCGGCTCGGCGTGAGCGCCCGCGACGTGGACAACGCGCTGTACAACGCCTTCGGCCAGCGCCAGGTCGCCACGATTTATGGCGAGCTGAACCAGTACCACGTCATCATGGAAGTGGCACCGCGTTTTATCCGCAGCCCGGAAGCGCTGAAGGATATTTACGTTCCGGCGAAAAATGCTGCCGCTAACGCTACCGCCACGGGCACCAACACCAGCGCCAGCACGACTACGGGCACGGGCACGAGCACCAGCACCAGCACGAGCGTGAACCCAGCCCTGCGCGACCCGTCCTCCGGTCAGGCGCTGAGCGCGTCCGCCACGACAATGGTGCCACTGTCGGCGATAGCGCGCTTCAGCGAAAACGCCGCCGCCGCTTCGGTCAGCCACGAGGACGGCGAACTCTCGACCACCATTTCCTACAACCTCGCCGAGGGCAGCACGCTGGGCGACGCACGCATCGCCATCCAGCAGGCTGAAGCCGCCATCGGCTTGCCGAACAATGTGCGCGGCAGTTTTTCCGGCACGGCATTGAGCGCGCAGCAGTCGCAGGGCGAGCAGCCGCTGTTGATTCTGGCCGCGCTGGTGGTGATTTATATCGTGCTGGGCATGCTCTACGAAAGCCTGATTCACCCGCTGACGGTGATTTCCACCCTGCCATCGGCGGGCGTGGGCGCGCTGCTGGCGTTGCTGGCGTTCGGCATGGAGTTTTCCATCATCGCGCTGATCGGCGTTTTTCTGCTGATCGGCATCGTGAAAAAAAACGCCATTTTGATCATCGACTTTGCCCTCGATGCCGAACGCGCACGCGGCCTGAGCGCCGTGCAGGCGGTGCGCGAAGCCTGCCTGCTGCGCTTTCGCCCGATTTTGATGACGACGCTGGCAGCGATTTTGGGCGCGCTGCCGCTGGCCATCGGCTTTGGCGACGGTGCCGAATTGCGCCGCCCGCTGGGCATCACCATCATCGGCGGGTTGCTGGCCAGCCAGTTGCTGACGCTACTGAGTACGCCGGTGGTGTATGTGCTGCTCGACAAACTGCGCCGCCGTAACGCGTCCGAGCGCCATTTGAGCCGCCAGCCGGAGGCCGCGCCGGTGACGGACTCTTAAGCGGGCCAGTGTTGCGTCAAGCGCAAAGTTTCGGTATCCCTGCCTCTGCAGAAAACCAGCTTCAGACCCTTGACGCGACACTAGCCATAACGCCCGCCTTGAGCGCACCGGCTGACTTCCTGGCACGCACAGCATGGCTTTCCCGCCTTTCCAGAAAATACTGGAATGAAAGCTGACGGCCTCACCCACAGCCACCGGGTTGAAAAACCCTGACCGACTCACCACACTGCCCGGACATCACAAGCCATGAGTGACTTTTCCATTTTTTCCATCGCCACTTCCCGCCGCCCGGCTGTCGCTGCGGCTCTGCTGGCGCTGTTAGTCAGCGGTTGCGCCGTCGGCCCGGATTACCATCGCCCGACCGCGCCCGAGGCCAGCCGGTTCAAGGAAGCGGACGGCTGGATTCCCGCCGCGCCCGCCGATGCGCTGGAGCGCGGCCCGTGGTGGCAGCTGTTTGGCGATTCGGTGCTGAACCAGCTGGCGGCGCAAGTGGACGTTTCCAACCAGAACGTCGCCGCCGCCGTGGCCGCTTATGCGCAGGCGCGGGCGCTGGTGCGCGAGCAGCGCGCTGCGCTGTTTCCGTCGCTGGCGCTGGACGGCGGCGCGAGCCGCTCGCACAGCAATTCCAGCAACAGCGCGAGTAGCGGCGGCGGGCGCACCGGCAACAGTTACCAGGCCAGTTTGGGCGGCAGTTGGGAGCCCGATGTCTGGGGCCGACTGGGCCGCACGGCAGACAGCGCCTCGGCCAGCGCCCAGGCCAGCGCGGCGGATCTGGCTTCGGCGCGGCTGTCAGCCCAGGGCGAACTGGCGGTCAATTATTTGTCACTGCGCCAGACCGACGCGCAAAAAGCCTTACTCGACAGCACGATGGCAGGCTACCAGCGCGCCCTCGAAATCACCCAGAACCGCTACACCGCAGGCATCGCCGCCAAAACCGACGTACTGCAGGCGCAAACGCAACTCGCCAGCGCGCAAGCCGATGCCGCTGGCTTGGGGCGCCAGCGCGCCCAGCTCGAACACGCCATTGCCGTGCTGACCGGGCAGGCACCGGGCAATTTTTCGCTCGCGCCCGCCGCGTGGAATCCGTCAGTGCCGGATGTTCCGGTGGGCGTGCCGTCCACCCTGCTGCAGCGCCGCCCGGACATCGCCGCCGCCGAGCGCCGCGTGGCAGCGGCCAACGCGCAAATCGGCATCGCCCGGAGCGCCTATTACCCCAGCCTGAGCCTGAGCGCGTCGTATGGGTTTGGTGCCAGCCGCGTGGCCGACCTGTTCAGCGCATCCAGCGGTCTGTGGTCGCTGGGCCTGTCGGCGGCGCAAACCTTATTTAATGCCGGAGCGACCGGCGCGCGCGTCGAAGGCGCGCAGGCCGCGCAGGCACAGGCCGTGGCCCGCTACCGCCAGACGGTGCTGACCGCTTTTCAGGATGTGGAAGACCAGCTGGCCGCCACCCGCGTGCTGCTGACGCAGCAGGACTTGCGCCGCCAGGCCTCGCAGGCCGCCGATCAGGTCGAGCAGCAGGTGCTCAACCGCTACCGCAGCGGCCAGGTCAGCTACACCGAAGTCATCACCGCCCAGGCCACCGCCTTGAGCGCCCGCCGCGCCTTGGTGCAGGCAATGGCGGATCGGCAAACCACCGCCGTGGCGCTGATCCAGTCGCTGGGTGGCGGCTGGCAGGCCGGGCAGCAACCATAAGGGATTCCACCAACTGTTGACCAGGATCAGAATGTAGAACGCAAGGCAGGAGGATAGTCGTAACAAATTGCAAAGGAGCTACCACTATGAAACTGCTGATCGACTTATTCTCCACCGACTATGGCCTTATGAGCATTACCGGCATTTTCTTCATGATCGGCATGGGTGTTTTTTTCCTGCGCCTGTTCCTGG
>CAIYKK010000337.1 GCA_903926695.1 uncultured Burkholderiales bacterium | reverse complement strand
CTTTCAAAAACACGTTGACGATGCCGGTGTCCTGGCAGATCGGGCGGTGGCCGGTGGCGCTCATCTTGCTGTTGGTCAGGATTTGCGCGATGGCGTCTTTGGCGGCGGGGCTTTGCTCGCGTTCGTAGGCACGGGCGAGGTGGGCGATGTAGTCGGCTGGGTGGTAGTAGCTGATGTACTGCAGGGCAGCGGCAACGGATTCGATGAGATCGGCTTGTTTGATCGTGGTCATTGGCTTTTTTGACTTTGGGTAAATGGGTGCAACGCCGATTGACGGCGCGCTGCTTTTGTTAAAGGCTAGGCTGAAAAGTACCGCCCTCTATTTTGACAGGTCAAGGCCAACGCCATGATTACAAGCCCAACCGCAGCCCCAGCCGCAGTTCTAGCCCCAGCCACAGCCACAGCCGGAGCGACTCGCACCGAACGCGACACTTTCGGCCCGATTGAAGTCCCGTCCGGGCGGCTGTGGGGCGCGCAAACCCAGCGTTCGCTGCTTAATTTTGCGATTTCCGGCGAGCGGCTGCCGCCCGAGTTGATCCGTGCGCTGGCGCAGGTCAAGCGCGCCTGCGCGCTGGCCAATCAAACGCTGGGCTTGCAGGACGAGCGCAAAACCCAGGCCATCGTGGCGGCAGCCGATGAAGTCATCGCGGGGCGGCACCCGGACGAGTTTCCGCTGGTCGTCTGGCAGACCGGCTCGGGCACGCAGACCAACATGAACATGAACGAAGTGCTGGCCAACCGCGCCAGCGTCTTGCTCGGCGGCGAGCGCGGGCAAGGGCGGCTGGTGCATCCGAACGACGACGTGAACCGCAGCCAGTCGTCCAATGACGTTTTTCCCACGGCGCTGCATGTGGCGGCGGTCGTCGCTATCACTGAAAAACTGCTGCCCGCGCTGGAAACGCTGCAGACCACGCTGGCGGGCAAAGCGCAGGACTTTGACACCATCGTCAAGATTGGCCGCACCCATTTGCAGGACGCCACGCCGCTGACGCTGGGCCAGGAGTTTTCCGGCTACGCGGCGCAATTGGCGCATGGCGCGGTCCATGTGCGGGCCGCGCTGCCGCATTTGTGCGAGCTGGCGCTGGGCGGCACCGCCGTCGGAACCGGGCTGAACGCGCCCAAGGCTTACGGTGCCGAGGTCGCCGCCGAGCTGGCACGGCTGACCGGTTTTCAATTCGTCACCGCGCCGAACAAATTCGAGGCGCTGGCCGCGTGCGACGCGCTGGTGTACGCCCACGGCGCGCTGAAAACGCTGGCCGCCAGCCTCATGAAAATCGCCAACGATGTGCGCTGGCTCGCCAGCGGCCCGCGCTGCGGCATTGGCGAGATCAGCCTGCCCGAGAATGAGCCAGGCTCGTCCATCATGCCGGGCAAGGTCAATCCGACGCAGTGCGAGGCGCTGACCATGCTGGCCGCGCAGGTGTTCGGCAACGACGTGGCGATCAACTTTGGCGGCGCGTCGGGCAATTTTGAATTGAACGTGTTTCGCCCGCTGATTGCCCACAATTTTTTGCAAAGCGTGCGGCTGCTGGCCGACGGCATGGCCAGTTTCAACGACCACTGCGCCGTGGGCATAACGCCGAACCGCGAGCGCATCCATGAACTGGTGGAGCGCTCGCTGATGCTGGTGACGGCGCTCAACCCGCATATCGGCTACGACAAAGCGGCTTTCATCGCCAAGAAGGCGCACGAGGACGGCACGAGTCTGCGCGAGGCGGCGCTGGCCTCGGGCTATCTGACGGAGGAAGAGTTTGACCAGTGGGTGGTGCCGCAGAACATGGTGTGAGACTGGGCGGCGGGCGGCGGGCGGCGGGCGGCGGGCAGTGCGCAGGCTCTATGGGTGCCAGTGGTGGGTTCAGCCCGGAAAGCGATCAAAGGCCGCTAAAAAACTCAACAGTTTTAAAAGTTGACATCCTCCCCCGCCTGAAGGCGGGGGATTCCTACGGCGCTAGACATGAGTTGCCTCTTGCCTGGTCGCTTCGGTGGGTTCCTG
>CAIYKK010000336.1 GCA_903926695.1 uncultured Burkholderiales bacterium | reverse complement strand
GCTTCGGCGGGGCTGGTGCCCATGTCGTGGCGGGTTTTGCCCTGTTCGGCCTGCAGCTTGCGCTCGACGACGAGTTGCGTGGCGATCCCGGCGTGGTCGGTGCCGGGCACCCACAGCGTGTTTTCGCCGCGCATGCGGTGGTAGCGCGTCAGCGAGTCCATGATGGTCTGGTTGAACGCGTGGCCCATGTGCAGCGTGCCGGTCACGTTCGGCGGGGGCAACTGGACGGCAAACGAGGCTTTATTCGCGTCCAGCGTTGGCTCGTACTGGCCGCTTTGCTCCCACAGCGGCCCCCAGTGGCGCTCGATGGCGGCGGGTTCAAACGACTTGGCCAGGCTGTCCAGCCCCGGCGTGGGGGGGAACACCTTGGCAGTCTCAGGGGCGGGGGTGGCGGGAGTGGGGGTGGCAGCGTCAGTCATGGGCAATGAAAAAACGGCATCGCAGGGATGCCGCCTTGAGTTGGAGGGGATAAGCGAGAGCAGGCCCGATTTTATTCGAGGCTTAATCGCCCTCGCTTGATGGTGCTACAGCACCAGATCGGCGCTGCTCAAGCTGCTCACGCCGGTCAAGGTAATGGCAAATTCCGCTGCCGTATCGGCGTCGGTGCTGCCGTAGAGGATATGGCTGACAGCAGCAAAACGCAGTTGGCCCGTGGCGTTGCCGGTGAAGGTTGAGACCGCACCGAGGAAGGTGAAAGCCTGGTTGCCCGCCAAGGCCGTGTCGGCATCGACGCCCAGCAGGTCGATTTTGTCGCCCTCGCTGGTTTTGAAATCGGTGATGGTGTCTCTGGCGGCGCTGGCCAGACCCAGCTCGGCCAGGGCGTTGAAGTCAAAACGGTCGGCGCCCGTGCCGCCGGTCAGTCTGTCAGCGCCCAAGCCGCCTATCAATGTGTCTTTGCCGTCGCCGCCGCTGAGGCTGTCGCTGCCTGCGCCGCCGTCCAGCGTGTCGTTGCCTGTGCCGCCATTGAGCCTGTCATTGCCGCCGCGCCCGAGCAGCCGGTTGGCCGCTGCATTGCCGCTCAGGGTGTCCGCGCCTTCGCCGCCGGTGGCGTTTTCGAGAGTGACGCCGGCGAGGATCTGCACGGTTGCGGGCTGGGCGTAGCTGGTGGTGGCGCTTTGGTATGTCAGCGGTTTGCCCAAGGACTGCCAGCTGCCCGCTGCCAGATTGATGCTGCAGGCGCCGCTGGCAGATTCATAGACGATGGTGTCGTTGCCGCCTGCGTCCCAGATCACCTGGTTGTATGGTTTGGTGGCGTAAAAGGTGTAGGTCGTGTCGGTGGCGTTGTAGCTGGTGTTTTTGCCGTAGAGATACTGCAGCGCATAAACATCGTAGGACATCAGCGTCGTCGGGTAATACGACATCGTGCTGTTTGGGTCGCCCGCTATGGCGCTGTAAGACATAACCGAATAGCCGTAGGTGTCGTACCCTGAAGTCAGGACGCCAAAATTGCCATAGCTCTCAAACGTATGCTTCAGGCCCAGCGAATGCCCGATTTCGTGAATCAGGGTGAGGCTGCTGTGCGAGCCGGGCGCGCCAGAAAAGCTGCTGGCGGTCGCTGCGTTGAGCCAGATATCGCCCGCGCTGGGGGAGCTGGTGCCTTGAAACGTCGAGGTGCTGTAATAGCCTTGGGGAAAATAAGCCATCCCTGCCACCCCGTCAGCCAGCGCGCCCGAAAACGCCAGCCGGATATCGCCTGCGGAGGCGGCGTTGTCTGCGACCTCAGCAAATTTCAGGCTGGTGAAGCTGCTGATCATGGCAAAGATGCTGCGCACCTCCGTTTGCTGCGCCGGGGTCAGCGCCTGAAAATGATTCCAGGGCTGGCCGCTGCCACCCTGCGCGCCATAACCGAGCCCCTGCGCTTCAGACCAGACGCTGCTGGCGACCGGAAAACTGTAGGAAACTGTCAGGCCAGCGCCTGACGCTGTCGGCCCCCAGCGTGTGCCTCCCAGCAGCGCATCAATATTGGCGGTGCCCGAAGGGGAGAACACGGAAAAAATACTGCCGGAAGTAGGCGATGGCATGGCGAAATCCTGACCATGAAGCTGAGGCAAATTTGATTGCTCGTCTGAGTCAGAATAATAAATCCAAATTTGAATGGATGTAGTGATTTTCCCAATTTTATAAAAATTTGATGATTTTTAAATTCGGGTCGCAATTTGCTGGGAGTGTGGTGATTTCCCTATTTCAGGCGCCATTGACGGGTGGCCGCTGATATCGGGTTCCGTCAATGGCTGGCCTGGCTCAAAGCATGAAATTAGCCGCTGCTAGGCTTGTTACGCCGGTCACCACAATGGCAAACTCCGCCGCCGTGTCGGCATCGGTGCTGCCGTAGAGGATATGGCTGACAGCATCAAAACGCAGCTGGCCCGTGGCGTTGCCCGTGAAGGCCGACACTGCGCCCAGAAAGGTAAACGCCTGGTTGCCTGCCACAGTCGCATTGGCATCAATGCCCAGCAGGTTGATCTTGTCGCCCTCACTGGTTTTGAAGTCGGCAATGGTGTCCATCGTGGCGCTTGTCAAGCCCGTTTCCGCCGGGGCGTTGAAGACAAAATGGTCGGTGCCCGTGCCGCCGGTCAGCCTGTCAGCGCCCAGTCCGCCAACGAGCGTGTCGTTGCCCGCGCCGCCGCTCAGGATGTCGTTGCCGCCCAAGCCTTCAAGGTTGTTGTTGGCAGTGCTGCCGGTGATCGTGTCGGCAAAACCAATCGAGCCGCGCACATTTTCAATATTGCTCAGCGTGTCGATGCTGCCGTAGCCGTCGCTGGCAAGGCCAGTCGCCAGGCTGACCGAGACGCCGGCCTTGGAATTTTGGTAATCGGCCCGGTCAACGCCGCCGCCGCCGTTGATGGTGTCGCGGCCTTCGCGCCCTTCAAACGATTCAAAAGCGGCGGCGCTGCCCGTGAGCGAGTCGTTGAAAGCCGATCCGCGCACGCCTTCGATGTGGCGCAGCACGTCCGTGCCGCCCAGGCCGTCGCTGGCCGAGCCGTCGAGCGTGCCGTTCAGCACCACAAGAACCCCGGCGGTCGAGCTGGTGTAGTCCACGCGGTCGTAGCCCTGGCCGCCGTCAATCGTGTCGTTGCCCGCCTCGCCGCGAAACACTTCCGACAGGCCATCGTTCACATTCACGCCGTTGAGCGCGTTGCCGCCTTTCAAAATGTCGTTGCCCGAGCCGCCGCGCGCGCCTTCGATGCCGACCAGTGTGTCGTTGCCCATCGCGCCCGTGGCCCGGCCCGTGACCAGATTGACCACCACCTGCGTCGTGGCGCTGCTGTAGCGCACGATGTCAAAGCCGCCCCGGCCGTCGATGTAGTCATCGCCCGCGCGGCCTTCAAACTGCTCGGTCAGGTCGGTGCGGTTCGAGCCGAACAGCCAGTCCTTGAAATTGCTGCCGCGCACCTGGTCAAAGTTGATCAGTGTGTCGCTGCCGACATTGCTGCCCGCTGCACCCACGGCGGTGCCCGCGCGCAGGTCAACCGTCACGCCCGCGCCGGTGGCGTTGTGGTAAGTGATGCGGTTGTCGTTTTCGCCGTTGCGCAGGTCAGTGATGGCGCCGCCGTTGATCGTGTCGTTGCCGCCGCCGCCTTCAAACTGCTCCAGAATCAGCGCGCTGCTGCCGGTGATGGTGTCGTTGAAGTTCGAGCCTTGAATCAGATTGATGTTTTTCAGCGTGTCCACGCCGACCGACGCGTCGCCGCTGGCCGTGCCGCTGCCGGTGCTGCCGTTGCCGGTGATGCCCGAGAGGTTGATGTTCACGCCCGCCGTGGCGTAGCCGTAGGTGATGAAGTTCCAGTCGCTGCCGAGGAGGTTGTCCAGCACCGCGCCGCCATCCACCGTGTCATTGCCCGCGCCGCCATTGACCGTGTCGCTGCCTGCGCCGCCGCTGAGCATGTCGTTGCCGATGCCGCCGCTCAAGGAGTCATTGCCCGCTGTGCCGTAGTCCGAAACGCTCATGCTGCCGTCATGGGCGTAATACTGGCTTCTGTGCAGCGTCTGGGTGGCCGTGCCGTAGTTGCTGTAAGTGATGTCGATGTTCGACCAGAGCTGGTTGGCGTTGCTGTCGAACTGCTGGACGATGGCGCTGCCGTCGGCGTACTTGGTGATGGATTGGGTGGTCTTGAAATTGATGTCGATGTAGCGCTCGGTAAATTCAACACTGCCGCTGCGGGGGTGGTGGATTTTGTAAATCGCGGTGTGACCGTAACTGTCGGCAGCCGGGGCGGCAATCGCTTCGAAGGAAAAGTTGGCGCCTTCAATTTTGCCAATGCGGTCTGCCGCCGAGGTCGTGAAAGCATTTTTCAGCGTGATTTTGCCCACCTGATCAACCGTGCCGGGGTCTGCGTCCCCGTTCGGGACGTGCGCATAGACGCTGAGTTCCAAGTTCGCGCCAACTTTGCGTGCGTAGAGGTAGTCATCGGAAAAGTTCAGAACGATGCGGTCGTAATTGGGCGCGGCGACGCCGCCGTCGGTTGAAATCACCGTGTCAAAATCATTGGTCCAGTTCAGAACCCCCGGCTGATTGACCACCAGCGGCGCATTGACCGTGGCATTGAAATAAATCGTGTCGTTGCCGTTGCCAAGCTGGTAAATGTCATTGCCGACGGCGGCGGTGAAGGTGTCGTCGCCAGAGGTGCCGGAAAATGTGGTCATGGGGTGTCCTGAAGTTTTGAAAAAACAGCGCGCTGAAAACAGCTTGCAAATGCATGCGCCGGCTGCATTTTGCGGCAGTCATGTGAAGCGCGGCGTTACCCGAAACAGACCCTACAGGCGATCTGTGAAAATGGCCCCATAAGGTTCCCCATTTTTATGCTCTTTCTTCTTTCTCCCGCCAAAGCCCTGGACTACGCCACACCGGCGCATCTCGACGCTCACACCCAGCCGCTCTTTACGCGCCAATCCACCGAACTCATCGCCGCACTCAAAGCCAAATCGCCCCAGCAAATCGCCAGTTTGATGAAACTGTCGGACGCGCTGGCCGGTTTGAACGCGGCGCGCTACGAAGCCTGGTCGCCCACCTTCACCGCGCACAATTCCAAACAGGCCGTGCTGGCCTTCAACGGCGATGTCTATGAAGCGCTGGACGCCAAGACGCTGACCGGGACGCAACTCGACTGGGCGCAAAACCACCTGTGCATCCTGAGCGGCCTCTACGGCGTGCTGCGCCCGCTGGACTGGATGCAGCCTTACCGGCTGGAAATGGGCACGGCGCTGGCCACGGCCAAGGCCAAAAATCTCTACCAGTTCTGGGGTCCGCAGATTGCCGACTACCTCAACACACGCACGGCCACGCATCCTTCGCCCGTCATCGTCAATCTGGCCAGCGTCGAATATTTCAAGTCCGTGGACCGCAAGGCGCTGCAGGCCCGCGTCGTGACCTGCGTGTTTGAAGAGCTGCGCGACGGTAAATACAAAGTGATCAGCTTCATGGCCAAGCGCGCACGCGGCCTGATGATGCGCTACGCCATCGAAAACGAACTGTCCAGCGTGAAATCGCTCGAAGGTTTTGACGCCGACGGCTACGTGTTTGACCCCGGTGCTTCCGCGCCAGACACGCTGGTGTTTCGGCGCCAGCCACCAGCGGCCTGATTTCAATCAATTCTCGGAGCGCCCATGCGGGCGTCAAGCACCATGAAACTACGTGCCAACGCACTGGACATTGAAGTCGAAGACAGCGGCGCGGGCCTTGACGCGGCGGGGCGCCCCCGGCCCGTGGTGCTGCTCATCATGGGGCTGGGCATGCAGCTTATCGCCTGGCCGCCTGCGCTGGTGCAGGGGCTGGTGGACGCCGGTTACCGCGTCGTGCGTTTTGACAACCGCGATGCCGGGCTGAGCCCGCATCTGGACGCGCTGGGCAGCCCCAGCCTGCTGTGGGCGGGCATCAAATTTCGGCTGGGCTGGCGCATCAAGCCGCCTTACAGCCTGCACGACATGGCGCGGGACGCGCTGGGCGTTTTGGATGCGCTGCAAATTGAGACAGCCCACATCGTCGGCGCGAGCATGGGCGGCATGATTGCCCAGCGTGTCGCGCTGCTGGCCCCGCAGCGGGTGTTGAGCCTGACCAGTCTGATGAGTTCCAGCGGCGCGCGCGGCCTGCCCGGCCCCCGGCGCGAAGTCGCCCACGCCATGCTCAGCCGCCCGGCCAACGACAGCCTCGAAGCCGCCATTGACTACTCGATACG
>CAIYKK010000335.1 GCA_903926695.1 uncultured Burkholderiales bacterium | reverse complement strand
GTCACCGACCCGCTGGACGCTGTGGGCAACACCACCAAAGCCGTGACCAAGGGTTATGCGATTGGCTCAGCCGGGCTGGCCGCGCTGGTGCTGTTTGCCGACTACACGCACAAGCTCGAAAACTACGGCCAGACCATCCGTTTCGATTTGAGCGACCCGCTGGTCATCATCGGCCTGTTTATCGGCGGGCTGATTCCGTATTTGTTCGGCGCGATGGCGATGGAAGCCGTCGGGCGCGCAGCGGGCGCCGTGGTCGTGGAAGTGCGCCGCCAGTTCAAGGAAATTAAAGGCATCATGGAAGGCACGGCCAAGCCCGACTACAGCCGCGCCGTCGATATGCTGACCACGGCGGCGATCAAGGAAATGGTGATTCCGTCGCTGCTGCCGGTGGTCGCACCGATTCTGGTCGGGCTGGTGCTCGGGCCGAAAGCGCTGGGCGGGCTACTGATGGGCACCATCGTGACCGGCCTGTTTGTGGCGATTTCGATGTGTACCGGCGGCGGCGCCTGGGACAACGCGAAAAAATACATCGAAGACGGCCACCACGGCGGCAAAGGCTCGGACGCACACAAAGCCGCCGTGACCGGCGACACCGTGGGCGACCCGTACAAAGACACGGCTGGCCCGGCCATCAACCCGCTGATCAAAATCATCAACATCGTGGCGCTGCTGATCGTGCCTTTGATGATGAAATTCCACGGCGGCGGAGCGTAGGCCGCGCAGCAATGGGGAATTCGCGGTTTTTGTACATTAGGCGCTGCACGCCAGCGCATCCGCGCCTATGCCGCAAATACCCAACAACACCAAGGATCTGTCCATGAGTCTCTCCATCGCCCCCCGTCGCCTGAAATATTACGCAGCCACCACCGCCCTCCTCCTGAGCGCCTGCGGCTGGGCCAGCAGCGAGGAAGTCGGCGCGGTCGATACCGTGTTCAAACTGATCGGTCCAGACCACAAAATCGTCGTCGATGCTTATGACGACCCCAAGGTCAGCGGCGTGACCTGCTACGTCTCCCGCGCCAAGACCGGCGGTATCAAAGGCGCTTTCGGCCTGGCCGAAGACAAGGCCGAAGCCTCCATTGCCTGCCGCCAGACGGGCGTGATCAGCTTTGCCAAGCCGCTGGAAAAACAGGAAGAAATGTTCAGCGAACGTATTTCTCTCGTCTTTAAAAAGCTGCGCGTGGTGCGCATGGTCGATGCCAAGCGCAACACGCTGGTGTATCTGACCTATTCAGACAGGCTGATCGAAGGCTCACCGCAAAACAGCGTCACAGCCGTGCCCGTGCCCGCCGGAACGGCCATTCCGGTCAAATAGCCGGACGGGCAGGCGCTCTTGGCGCCAACTGATGCAGGGCAAACCGAGCGCACACGGCCAGCAGCGCGGCCCGCTGATTTGCGCTATGGTTGTTATGACCTGCATTTGTTTTTAGAAGGCTGCTCATGGAGTACAAGGATTACTACAAGATCATGGGGCTGAGCCGGAGCGCGACCCCGGAGGACATTAAACGCGCCTACCGCAAGCTCTCGCGCCAGTTTCACCCCGACATCAGCAAGGAAAAAAACGCCGAAGCGCGCTTCAAGGAAATCGGCGAAGCCTACGAAGTGCTCAAAGACCCCGAAAAACGCGCCGCCTACGACCAGCTGGGCGCGAACTGGAAAGCGGGCCAGGATTTCCGCCCGCCGCCCAAATGGAACACCGGTGCAGAACACGCCGGGCGGGGCTTCGAGTGGGAATTCAGCACCGGCGGGCCGAGCGCGGGCAGCGACTACAGCGATTTTTTTGAAACCCTGTTCCGACGCGGTTTTGACAGCGGTGCTGCTGGCAGGCGCAGCCGCTCGGCTTTTCAGGCCAAAGGCCAGGACCATCACGCCAAAATTCAAATTGACCTCGAAGACGCCTACCACGGCGCCACGCGCACCGTCAATTTGCAGGTCTCGCAAACCGATGGCCGGGGTCAGGTGACGACGCGCCAGCACCAGATCACCTTCAAAGTGCCGCAGGGCGTGCGGCCCGGCCAGCGCATCCGGCTCGGCGGCCAGGGCGCGCCGGGCACGGGCGGCGGCGAGCCGGGCGATTTGTATCTGGAAGTCGAATTCAGCCCCCACGCCCTGTACCGGGTGGACAAGCACGATGTTTATCTCGACCTGCCCGTTGCGCCCTGGGAGGCGGCGCTGGGCGCAGAAGTCACCGCGCCCACGCCCAGCGGCCAGGTCGAACTCAAAATCCCGCCGAACTCAGCCACCGGGCGCAAACTGCGGCTCAAAGGGCGCGGCCTGCCGGGCGCCACGCCGGGCGACTTTTATTTTGTGCTGCAAATGGTGACGCCGTCCGCCGACAGCGGCAGCGCCAAGACGTTTTATGACAGCATGGCCCGGCACTTCAAAACCTTCAGCCCCCGCGCCAGATTGAACGGCGACCGATAAAAAGCTGACCCTCGCGGATCAAAACCGCTGATGTAGAAGATTTTTCTGCGCTTGACTGCAATCAATTGGGAACCCCGCTTCTTGTTAAGGGAAGGGGGCCATTGCAATCAGCGCTCAAACCGGAACACGCCCGGCGCACGGATCGGGTCCACATCGACCGGAATCGTGCTCTTGGGCGGAAAGCGCCCTTCAAGCAGCAATTTGGACAGCGGGTTTTCAATGCGCTGCTGAATCGCCCGCTTCAAAGGCCGTGCGCCAAATACCGGGTCAAACCCGACTTTGGCCAGCTCGGCAATCGCCGCTTCCGACGCTTCGAGCGTCAAGTCCATCTTGGCCAGGCGCTCCAGCAGCACCTTGAGCTGGATGCGCGCAATCGACTCGATATTCTTCGCGTCCAGCGCATGGAAAACGACGATTTCGTCGATGCGATTCAAAAACTCGGGCCGGAAATAGTTTTTCAGCTCGTCCGTCACCGCTTCCTTGATGTCTTCCGTCGGCTGGCCGACCATGCTCTGAATAATCGGTGAACCGATGTTGCTGGTCATCACAATCACGGTGTTTTTGAAGTCCACCGTGCGGCCCTGGCCGTCGGTCAGGCGGCCGTCGTCGAGCACCTGCAGCAGCACGTTGAAGACATCGGGGTGGGCCTTCTCCACCTCGTCGAGCAGCAGCACGCTGTAGGGCTTGCGGCGCACGGCTTCGGTGAGTGCACCACCCTCGTCGTAACCGACATAGCCTGGCGGCGCGCCGATCAGGCGGCT
>CAIYKK010000334.1 GCA_903926695.1 uncultured Burkholderiales bacterium | reverse complement strand
GCATAGGCGTCGCTGGGCTTCATGGCCGGAGTCAGGTCGCTCAAATACACCTCAGTCGTCAGGCGGGCAATATCGTACTTCGCATACAGCGTGTGAATATGCAGGCACAGGTCGGCCAGCCCCATGCGCTCGTATTTAGGATGCTTCTGGCAGAACTCGGGCAGGATGCGCCACATCGGCTGATTCTTGTCGTAGTCGTCCTTGAACTGCTGCAACGCCGTCAGCAGGGTGTTCCAGCGGCCCTTGGTAATGCCAATGGTGAACAGGATGAAGAAACTATACAGCCCGGTTTTCTCCACAATCACGCCATGCTCGGCCAAAAACTTGGTCACGATGCTGGCCGGAATGCCGGTTTTGGCAAACTTGCCGTTCAGATCCAGCCCCGGCGTCACGATGGTCGATTTGATCGGGTCCAGCATGTTAAAGCCGGTGGCCATCTGGCCAAAGCCGTGCCAGTTGGCCGTGCCGTTCTTGGCCGTTTTGGCGCTGCGCGACTCGCCCTTGATGATCCAGTCTTCGGCGCGGCCAATGCCTTCTTCGGCCAGCTTGTCCGGTCCCCAGACCTTGAACCACCAGTCAGTGCCGTACTCGTCGTCGATCTTGCGCATGGCGCGGCGGAAATCGAGCGCCTCGGCAATGCTTTCCTCCACCAGTGCGGTGCCGCCGGGCGGCTCCATCATGGCGGCGGCCACGTCGCAGCTGGCAATGATGCTGTACTGCGGCGAGGTCGAGGTGTGCATCAAATACGCCTCGTTGAACAGGTGCCGGTCGAGCTTGACGTTTTGCGAATCCTGCACCAAGACATGGCTGGCCTGGCTGATACCGGCAAGCAGCTTGTGAATCGACTGCGTGGCATAAACCACGGCATTTTTCGGCCGGATGCGGTTCTTGCCCATCGAATGGTAGGTGCCGTAGAACGGATGGAAAGCGGCGTGCGGCAGCCAGGCTTCATCAAAATGCAGGTTGTCGATATAGCCGTCGAGCATGCCCTTGATGGTTTCGGTGTTGTACAAAATACCGTCGTAGGTCGATTGCGTCAGCGTCAGCACACGCGGCCTGACCTTGGCCGCATCCACGCCCTTGAGCAGCGGATTGGCCTCGATCTTGGCGCGAATGGCTTCCGGCTCAAACTCGCTTTGCGGAATCGGGCCGATGATGCCGAAATGGTTGCGCGTCGGCTTCAAAAACACCGGAATCGAGCCGGTCATGATGATGGCGTGCAGGATGGACTTGTGGCAATTGCGGTCCACCACCACCACATCGCCCGGCGCCACCGTGTGGTGCCAGACCATTTTGTTACTGGTCGAGGTGCCGTTGGTCACGAAAAAGCAGTGGTCGGCGTTGAAGATGCGCGCCGCGTTGCGCTCGCTGGCGCCGATGGCACCGTTGTGGTCGAGCAGCTGGCCCAGTTCTTCCACCGCGTTGCACACGTCCGAGCGCAGCATGTTCTCGCCGTAAAACTGGTGGTACATCTGACCGACCGGGCTTTTCAGGAAAGCGACGCCGCCCGAATGGCCGGGGCAATGCCACGAATAAGAGCCGTCATCGGCGTAATCCAGCAGCGCCTTGAAAAACGGCGGCTGCACGCCTTCCAGATAACTCTTGGCGTCGCGGATGATGTGGCGCGCCACAAACTCCGGCGTGTCCTCGAACATGTGAATGAAGCCGTGCAGCTCGCGCAGGATGTCGTTCGGAATGTGGCGCGAGGTCTTGGTTTCGCCATAGACGTAAATCGGCACGTCCAGATTTTTGCGCCGCACTTCTTCGATGAAATTGCGCAAATTCAACACGGCGGGATCCAGGTCCGGCCCCGGCGTAAATTCTTCGTCGTCAATCGACAAAATGAAAGCACTGGCGCGGCTTTGCTGCTGCGCAAACTGCGACAGGTCGCCGTAGCCGGTCACGCCCAGCACTTCAAAGCCTTCGCTCTCGATGGCTTGTGCCAGCGCGCGAATACCCAGCCCGGATGTGTTCTCGGAGCGGAAGTCTTCATCAATGATGACAATCGGAAAGCGAAATTTCATGGCGTTGTATGTAGGTAGCAGTTCATGGGCATAAACATTCAGCCCGAACGGTGGGAAGGGGAAGCCGCAGCGGGTGCAAAGCCTCTTTGAAGACTGCGAAGTGTAAGGAAGTATTGTGTCCAGCCTTTCAGGCTGGTGTCTAATTACCCCAAAATGTAGCGTATCACCGACAAAAGGAACAATCATGGTCAAATCAAATATCTGGTGGCTGCTAACAGTGGCCGCTATAGCGCTTGAACTGCTCAGCGGCACGTTTTATCTGATGATGTTTGCCGTAGGGTTTTCAGCCGGGGCCGTTGCGGCCTACTTTCACCTCGATCTCATCGGGCAGATCGTCTCAGCTGCCACCGTGGGCGGGGGCTCCGTGGCTTTGTGGCACTGGCGCCGGCTCAGAAGGCCGGTGGCACCACCGGCCAACGCCAACCGCGATGTTCTCATCGACATTGGCGAACCCGTCCATGTCCAAGCCTGGAACGCCGATGGCACGGCCCTCATCAAATTTCGCGGCGCCCAATGGAGCGCCGTGCCCGCCCGGCCCGAAGATGCCCAAAGTCTGGGCAGTTTTCGCATCAAGGAAATGCGCGGAAACCGGCTGGTCATCGAAAAGCTGTAAGTTGCCGTATCTTTATTAAAAAAAGCGTCTTTTAATCAACAAATGGAGTTCTCATGGGAATTGAAATTGCACTCGTCTTTCTGGTCTTGATCGGCATCTTTATCGTCCGAAGCATCAAGGTTGTGCCCCAGCAAAACGCCTGGGTCGTCGAGCGCTGGGGCAAGTACCGGTGCAGCCTGACGCCGGGCCTGAACTTTTTGTTTCCCATCATGGATCGTGTGGCCTATAAGCACAGCCTGAAGGAAATCCCGCTGGACGTGCCCAGTCAGATTTGCATCACACGCGACAACACCCAATTGGAGGTCGATGGCATCTTGTACTTTCAGGTCACCGACCCGATGCGCGCCAGCTACGGCTCGTCCAACTACATCATGGCGGTGACGCAACTGGCGCAGACCTCGCTGCGCTCGGTCATCGGCAAGCTTGAACTGGACAAGACGTTTGAAGAACGCGACATCATCAATGAACAGGTCGTGGCCGCCATTGACGAGGCCGCACTGAACTGGGGCGTCAAAGTGCTGCGCTACGAAATCAAGGACTTGACGCCGCCCAAGGAAATCCTGCACGCCATGCAGTCGCAAATTACCGCCGAGCGCGAAAAGCGCGCGCTCATCGCCGCCTCGGAAGGGCGCAAGCAGGAGCAGATCAACATCGCCACCGGCGAGCGCGAAGCCTCCATTGCCCGCTCCGAAGGCGAAAAACAGGCCGCGATCAACAATGCCCAGGGTGAAGCTTCAGCCATTTTGGTGGTGGCGCAAGCCAACGCCAAGGCCATTGAAGTGGTGGCGCAAGCCGTCTCCCAGCCCGGCGGGATGCAAGCCGTGCAGTTCAAGGTGGCAGAAAAAGCGCTGGACGCCTATTCGCAGGTCGCCCGCGAGGCCACCACCACGCTGATCGTGCCGAGCAACATGACGGAAGTTTCCTCGATGATCGCCTCGGCCATGAAAATGACGCAAACCGTTCAGCTTTCCAAAAACTGAGTGCTTTTTCTGTATAGAAACGCGCTCTTTGCCAATGAAAACGTTTCCTGCAGGAATTTAAGCCCAAGCCCTGCTACAATCAGAGGCTTCGCGGAAGGGTGGATGAGCGGTTTAAGTCACACGCCTGGAAAGCGTGCGTAGGGTTATACCTACCGCGGGTTCGAATCCCGCCTCTTCCGCCATAAATAAGTTTAAGGACTTCCAAAGAAGTCCAAAAGACAGAGAAAAAGCCCCGTAGCCCAATAAGCTGCGGGGCTTTTTTGTTTCTTTTGTTTTCCGAGTAGTCCCAACAAAAAAAGCCACCTTGCGGTGGCTTTTTTTGCGTTGCAGCAGAACTTTTTTAGTTCAGGGCAACCTTCTTGCCGTCCTTGTACGTGTACAGGGTGAAGGCTGGGTTCTTCAGCTCGCCATTGGGTTCAAAGGCGATGGTCGTGGTCACACCCTTGAAGTTGGACTTGATCAGCTCAGGCGTATAAACCTTCGGATCGGTCGAGTTGGCGCGCTTCATGGCATCGACCAAAACGAACGTGGCGTCATAGGTGTATGGGCTGTAAATCTGGAACTGGCCAGGGTACTTGGCGTCGTAGCGCTTCTTCCAGGCTTCGCCGCCAGGCATTTTTGCCAGGGAAGCACCGCCTTCAGCGCAAACCACGTTGCCGATGGTTTTGGCGCCGCCAGCGAGCTTGGCGATTTCAGCGGTACAAATGCCGTCGCCACCAAAATACTTGACGCTGCCCAAGCCAAGCTGCTCCATCTGGCGCAGCATCGGGCCGCCTTGGGCGTCCATGCCGCCGTAGAAAATCGCGTCAGGCTTTTTGGACTTGACGGCCGTCAGGATGGCCATGAAGTCGGTGGCTTTGTCGGTGGTGTACTGCTCATCGACCACGGTGATGCCTCTGGCCAGCGCCGTTTTCTTGAACACTTCAGCCACGCCCTGGCCGTAGGCGGTGCGGTCGTCGATGATGGCGACGCGCTTGAGTTTCAAGGCATCGGCGGCATAGTTGGCCAGGCCAGCGCCCAGCGCCAGATCGTTGGCGATGATGCGGTAGGTGGTTTTGTAGCCAGGCTTGGTCAGCGCGGGGTTGGTGGCCGCGCCGGTCACCATCGGAATGCCGCAGTCGTTATAGACCTTGGACGCGGGAATGGTGGTGCCGGAATTGAGGTGGCCCACAACGCCAGAAACCTTGGAGTCGCACAGTTTTTGTGCAACAGCCGTGCCCTGTTTTGGATCAGCGGCGTCGTCTTCAGCCACCAATTCAAACTTGACCTTTTTTCCGCCGATCACAATATTTTGCATGTTCAGGTCTTCAATGGCCATGCGCACGCCGTTTTCGTTGTCTTTACCGTAGTGCGCCTGAGCGCCAGACATCGGTGCAACATGGCCAATTTTGACCACGGCGTCCTGTGCAGCGGCCAAGCCAGCCACCAGGGAGAGGGTTGCCAGCGCCACCAATTTCATTTTCATTTGCATAAAGACTCCGGTTTATAAATTACCTGTGAAGGTTGAGAACATTCTTTAACTCAACAGGGCTAAAGATAACGCAATTTTCGGACCCGCACCATAGGGACGCACCGCGCTAGGTGTAAACGAGGAGATGATTTGCTTTGAAAAAATCTCAAGGCTGCTCGGCAAAGGAAGCCATCTCCTGCTCAAAAGCCTGGGCCACGGCTTCGCGCACCACCAGCGTAACTTCCTCACGAAGGCGGGGTGCCAGCGCCTGGCTGTGCTCCTGAATGAGCCTGTCAACGGCTTGCTGTAGCCGCTGCGCCAGCAATCCATCAATGCGTTGCAGGACGCGCTGGACGATCAGCTCCTGGGCGTCGGCGCAAGCATCAACCTGCGGGGCAGAGGGCGAAAAAGCCAGCACCGACGCCAAGGACAGCGACACCGGCTCAATCACCTCCGTCAGCGTCGGCACGTAGCGCAGAGGAACGGGCGCGCTGTTCATGCCCGCCCTTTCGGCTGCGTGCGATTGCGCAGTTGCGGGGCATGGCCGCTGGCGGCGTAATGCTTCCAGCGGCTGCGCCCGGCTGCCGCGTCGTCCTCATCAAGCGTCACGACTTCAATCAGGCGCTCAAACGACTCAAATCCGGCAGGCGCATCCTGACCCAGATTGAGCACAACCTGGCGGTCTGCGCAGGCCGGGACGGCCAGCGAGCGCGTCAGCACAATCGGCGAAGCGGCCAGACTGGCAGCGTCAGCACCGGCGCGGCAGTGCGGCACAAACTCCGTCGGCGAGAACTTCCACAGCAGCTTGTCTAGCGCCGCCAAGCTTTCCGGCTCGGCGATCACCGCCACGCGGGCACCGCTCAGGTAGGCTTTACGCAGCAGGCGGCAGCTGTAGGCCAGCTTGTCGGGAACGTGGGTATGGAACTCGATGCGGGTCATGCCCTGGTTCTCGGCGCAGGCACGCTCTTTTTGACCGTCCGGGCTTTGGTCGGCGCTTTGGTCGGTGCTTTGGCGGGCACAGCGGCGGGTGCCTGGGCGAGCAAATAGTCGATCAGCAGAGCCACAGGGCGGCCCGTGGCGCCTTTGGCCGCGCCGCTTTTCCAGCCCGTGCCCGCGATGTCCAGATGCGCCCACGGAAAATCTCCGGCAAAGCGCTGCAGGAACTTGGCCGCCGTGACCGCGCCGCCCGCCCTGCCAGCGACATTGGCAATATCGGCAAAATGGGTTTTCAGCCCTTCGGCGTAGTCGTCGTCCAGCGGCATGCGCCAGCACAGGTCTTGCGACGATTCACCCGCTTTGGCCAGCGCCTCGGCCAGCGCGTCGTTGCTGGAAAACAGGCCGCTGCGCACGCCGCCCAGCGCCACCACGCAAGCGCCCGTCAGCGTGGCAATGTCGATTACTGCCGCTGGCTTGAAGCGGGCGGCGTAGGTCAGCGCGTCGCACAGCACAAGGCGGCCTTCGGCGTCGGTGTTCAGGATTTCAATCGTCTGGCCGCTCATGCTGGTGACCACGTCGCCGGGCTTGACGGCGCGCTCGCCGGGCATGTTTTCGCAGGCGGGAATCAGGCCCACGACGTTGAGCGCGGGCTGCAACTCGGCCAGTGCCTTGAACGTGCCCAGCACGCTGGCCGCGCCGCACATGTCGAATTTCATCTCGTCCATTTCAGCCGAGGGCTTGATGGAAATGCCCCCGGAGTCAAAGGTGATGCCCTTGCCGATCAGCACCACGGGCGCATCGGCCTTGGCCGCGCCGTCGTAGCGCAGCACGATAAAACGCAAGGGTTCCGCCGTGCCCTGCGCCACGGCCATGAACGAACCCATGCCCAGCTTGGCCACTTCTTTGGGGCCGAGCACTTCGACTTTCAGGCGCGGCAGTTTGCCGAGTTCTTGCGCGGCTTCGGCCAGCAAGGTGGGCGTGGCGTAGTTGGCGGGGCGGTTGGCCCATTCCTTGGCCAGCTCAATGCCTTTGACCAGCCCCACGCCCTTGTCAAAACCGGCTTTCACGCTGGCTGCTTTTTCGACGGCCAGCACGACGCGCTGCAGTTTGACCGGGCTGGGTTTGGATTTGCTGGTGGCGTAGGCATAAAGCGCGTCGCCGCAGGCGACGACGGCGGCGCGCACGGTGTCGGGCTGCAGGTCAGCGAGCGCGCTCAGGCAGACAACGGCGCGTTGGGCGTTGCTGGCCTTCAGCGCGCCGATGGCAGCCACGATGGCCGTGCGCACGCTCTTGGCGCTGGCATTGCCCACGCTGACCAGCAGCACGCGCGGCGCGGCAATGCCCGGCGTACGGTAGGCGCTGAGCAGCTTGCCCGCCTTGGCTTCGAGGTCGCCGGACTTGAGCGCCAGCGCGGCCAGGCTGGAGACAGCATCCTCGCCGCCAGCGAGCGCATCAGGGATGAGGACAATCAGCGCATCGGCTTTTTCGCTGCAAAGGGTGGCAAGGGTCAGTGTTTTAAGTTCAAAGTCCATAATTCAGGGGTTTGGTAGATCAACCAAGTTACAACAAAATAAAAGCAAAGCAAAAGCGGTCAGTCAGTCAATGTTATTCCAATCTTCCATTCGTAAAGAATTGGCACGCAGTTTCGGCGCCACGCTGGTGGTGCTGGTCACCATCGTGATGACCATCGTGCTCATTCGCACCCTCGGGCTGGCCTCGCGCGGCACCATCAATCCGCAGGATGTGGTGCTGTTCATGGGCTACTCGGCGCTGGGGCGCATGCCGACCCTGCTCACGCTGTCGCTGTTTGTGGCGATGGTCAGCACCCTGTCGCGCATGTACCGCGACAGTGAAATGGTGGTCTGGTTCACCAGCGGCCAGGGGCTGGCGGGTTTTCTGCGCCCGCTGTTTGCCTTTGCCTGGCCGGTGCTGCTGGTGATTGCGCTGATGGCGCTGTTTGTCTGGCCGTGGACCAACCAGCAAACCAAAGACATGCAAAGCCGCTACGAGCAGCGCGGCGACCTGGACCGCATCGCGCCGGGCCAGTTTCAGGAATCCTCTGGCGGCAACCGGGTGTTTTTTATCGACCGCCAGCTCGCCGGTGAGCAAGCCAGCAGCAACGTCTTCATTGCCTCCACGGACAATGGCAAAAGCTCTGTGACCACCGCGCAGTCAGGCCGGCTCGAACTCAGGGACGGGGTGCAGTTTCTGATGCTTTCAAACGGGCAGCGCATTGAAAACGACATTGGGCAGGCGGCGCTGAAGGTCAGCGACTTCAAGGAATACGGTGTGCGCACCGGCGAGTCCGGCCTGCTCAGCCAATCCGTGCCCGAGGCCAAACTGATGTCCATTCACACGCTGATCAAAGCGCCCACGCTGGCCAACTTGAGTGAGCTGGCCTGGCGCATCGGTCTGGCGCTGGCCGCCATCAACTTTGTGATTCTGGCGCTGGCGCTGGCCAGCGTGAACCCACGCGGCGGGCGCAGCGGCAACATGATTTTTGTCGTGCTCACCTTTGTGGTATACAACAATCTGGTCAATCTGGGGCAGGGCTGGATTTTTGCCGGCCTCATCAGCTTTGGCAGTTTTCTGCTGGTGCTCCACGGCGGCATGCTGCTGCTCGGTCTGGGCTGGCTGGCCAAACGCCATAACCACTGGGCGCTGCGGCTCAGAGCCACACCTCAAACGCTGCAGCCCCTGCCTGCAGTGCGCACCGGCGGGAGCCAGCCATGAACACCATACGCCGCCTGATTTACGGGGAAGTCCTCGCCACCATCGCCATGGTGGCGCTGGGCTTTTTGGCGCTGTTTTTCTTTTTTGACCTGGTCGATGAGCTCCAGCACCTGGGCAAGAGCAACAGCCTCATCGCCGCCAGCGGCCCCTACCAGATTCGCCACGCCCTGCTTTATGTCACGCTGCTGGTGCCCAACCATCTGTACGAGCTGCTGCCGATCTCCGTGCTGATCGGCACCATCGTCGTCATGGCGCGCCTGGCGCAGAGTTCGGAATACACGATTTTGCGCACCAGCGGGCTCGGGCCGTGGCGCGCGCTCAAGCTGCTGCTCGGGCTGGGCGCGTTTTTTGTGGTGCTGAGTTTTGTCGTCGGCGACTATCTGGCACCTGCCAGCGAGCGCGCCGCCCAACTGCTCAAGGCGCGCTACCAGAACAAAATCACCGTCGGCCAGACCGGCGCGTGGCTGAAAGAAAAGCAGACTTACACCAGCTTCGTCGTCAACGTCAAAGAGCTTTCGCCCGACAACGACATGCGCGACGTGCACATTTACGAGTTCAGCAACAAAGGGCTGATCGTCTCGACCACCCAAGCGCCGAGCGGCGTCTTTTCCCCCGGCGCGGCCTGGCTACTGAACAATGCCACACGCACCGAGTTTGAAGTAGGCACCAGCACCGACAGCACCGCCGCGCAAGCCAAAGTCAGTCGCACCACGGTCGAAAACTTTCGCTGGCCCACCGAGATCAGCGCCGAAATGGTCTCAGTGGCCCTGCTCAAACCCGAGCGTATGGGCACGATTCACCTGTTTAAATACATCCGCCACCTCGACGCCAACGGCCAGACGGCCCAGCGCTACGAAATCGAGTTCTGGCGCAAGGTGTTTTACCCACTGAGCTGCCTGGTCATGGTGATGCTGGCCCTGCCCTTTGCCTACCTGCATTTCCGCTCCGGCGGCATTGCCGGTTATGTGTTTGCGGGCGTCATGATCGGCATCAGCTTTTTCCTGCTCAACAACGTGTTCGGCTACATCGGCAACCTGCGCAACTGGCAGCCGTGGCTGGCAGCGGCCACGCCGGGACTGCTCTACATGGCCGTTTCGCTGGGCGCCTTTGGCTGGCTGGTGATTCGGCACTGACCGGCGCGCTTGCTTCGTGGCCGCAACCCCTTAACTCTGAACCGCCTTCCTCATGACGCTTGCGCAACCTCTTCCCTGTGGCATTGTCCTGTTCGCCCACGGCTCACGCGACCCCCTTTGGCGCGCCCCAATTGAAGCCGTCGCCGAGCAAATCCGCCAGCGCCAGCCCGATGCGCTGGTGTCGTGCGCCTACCTTGAAATCTGCACGCCCTCGCTGGCGCAGGCCGCCGCCGAGCTGATCGCCGCCGGTGCGCGCCAGCTCCGCGTGTTTCCGCTGTTTCTGGGCGTAGGCAAGCACGCCCGCGAAGACCTGCCGCTCTTGATCGCAGACCTGCGCAACGCGCACCCCGACGTTGCCATTGAACTGCTGCCCGCCGCTGGCGAATACCCGCAACTCGCCGCCCTGATGGCCGACATTGCGCTGGGCTAGCGGTTTTTAGCACATTACAGGCATAATGAAATACATCATTAGCCTGTATTCGATATGAACCTTCACCAATTTCGCTTTGTCCAAGAAGCCGTCCGGCGCAACCTCAACCTGACAGAAACCGCCCGTGTGCTGCACACCTCGCAGCCCGGCGTGTCCAAAGCCATCATCGAGCTGGAGGAAGAGTTGGGCGTGGAGATTTTTGCGCGCCACGGCAAACGTCTCAAGCGCGTGACCGAACCTGGCCAACACGTTCTCAAAAGCATAGAACTCATCATGCGCGAAGTGGGCAACCTGCGGCGCATCGGCGAGCAATTCTCGGCGCAGGACAACGGCACGCTGTCGATTGCCACGACGCACACGCAGGCGCGCTACTTTTTGCCCCAGCCGGTGGCACGGCTGCGCGAAGCCTTCCCAAAAGTCAACGTCAGCCTGCATCAAGGCTCACCGGATCAGGTGGCCCGCATGCTGATCGACGAAGTGGCCGAAATTGGCATCGCCACCGAGTCGCTGACGCATTTCAGTGAGCTGATCACCCTGCCCTGCTACCAGTGGCAGCACATGCTGGTCATGCCAGTGGACCACCCGCTGGCCAAAAAAGACAACATCACGCTCGAAGACCTGGCACTGGAGCCGCTGATCACTTACCACCCGTCGTTCACCGGGCGCACGCGCATCGACCAAGCCTTTGCCGCCAAACATCTGGAGCCGCGCATCGCGCTCGAAGCGATTGACTCGGACGTGATCAAAACCTACGTGCGCCTCGGGCTGGGCGTGGGCATCGTCGCCGAAGTCGCGCTCAAGGACGACGGCACCAACGGCGATCTGGTGGCGATTCCGGCGGGCCGGCTGTTCGGCATGAACATTGCCCGCGTGGCATTCAAACGCAGTGCTTATCTGCGCAATTTTGTCTATAAATTTGCGGAATTTCTCAGCGACAAACTCGACCGCCAGCGCATCACGCTGGCAATGGCCGGCCACCTCCACGACGACGAAGTATGACAACCAGGCACACCCCGCCGCTCACTAGCAAGCTGCCGCATGTCGGCACGACGATTTTCAGCGTCGCCGGTGCGATGCAGCGCGGCTTGAACCAATAAGGGACTTCCCAGAATTTAACCCGTCTCTGTTTTTACCAAGGCGGGCAGATATCAACAAACCATTGGCCCAGCTTGAGCAGGCGCTGAAGTTTGGCCTCCACGGGACGCAGGCCCTTCCAGCTCATGGTCTGGGCAAACCACTCAACAGTTTCCACGGAGTCAAGCAGCCTGGGCAGATGTGCCTCGACCGGCCAGCGGCCCTGCGCTTGTTTAATTCCCGGCGAGTCCCTCAGACGCGCTTAAGCCTGCGCAGCTTTAATACAGACATCGCCTCACGGCAAACTCCTTACAAGGAAACTCTCATGCACCCCACCCTGAACCTTTTTATCCGCCAGTACCTTCGTATCGTCTGCGCCGCACTGGTGCCGGTGGTCGTCACCGCCTTTTTGTCGATTCCTCTGGCGCTGGGCGGCCACCCCGGTGAACCACGCAGCACCCAAGCCGGAATGAGCCACATGACCTGATTTTTCGCAGTGCCGACCGGTCTTAAAAGTTATTTAAGATCAAGGCACTCCGTCCGGCGCACCCGCGCCCGGCCCCGTCCACAACGCTCCCACAATAAAACTGCCCATGAATTTCGACAATTTCCCCGACGAGTCCCACGAAGAAGCCCACACCGCCGCCGAGCGCGCCGCAGCGGGTTCGCGCAGCACCTGGGTCAGCGTGGGCGTCAACCTGACGCTGACGGTGCTGCAAATCGCCGCCGGTATTTTTTCCAAATCGCAGGGTTTGATTGCCGACGGGATTCATTCGCTGTCGGATTTGGTGGCCGATTTTGTCGTGCTGTTTGCCAGCCATCACGCCAAAAAAGACGCGGACGACGATCACCCCTACGGCCATCAGCGCTTTGAAACCGCCGCCTCGCTGGCGCTGGGCCTGCTGCTTTTGGCCGTGGGCGTGGGCATGCTGTGGTCAGCCGTGAGCAAACTGCAAGCGCCCGAAACCGTGGCGCAGGTTCACGTCATGGCGCTGTGGGTGGCGGGTGGCGCGCTGATTTCCAAAGAACTGCTGTTTCGCTACATGCTGGCCGTGGCCACGCGGGTCAAGTCGAGCATGCTGGTGGCCAACGCCTGGCACGCCAGATCGGACGCGGCCTCGTCGCTGGTGGTCGGGCTGGGCATTGTTGGCAATCTGGCGGGTTACCCGATTCTGGACCCGATAGCGGCGCTGATCGTCGGGCTGATGGTGGCCAAAATGGGCTGGAGCTTCAGCCTGGACGCGCTGAACGATTTAATGGACCGCTCGGCAGATGATGAAGAAGTCGCTGCCATCCGCCAAACCCTGCTGGAAACTCCCGGCGTGGGCAACGTTCACGACGTGCGCACACGCAAGATGGGCGATTTGATCGTGGCCGACGCGCATATCGAAGTCGATGCCGCCTTGACCGTCGAAGCGGGCCACGATATTGCCGTGCAGGCGCGCCAGCGCGTGCTGCAACGCCACCGCGTGCTGAACCTGATGATTCATGTGGACCCGTGGCGACGGCCGGATTTGGATCATGCGGGGATGGGAGCGGGGGCGGCGGTCGAAGCGGGTAAATAGGGCGATTAGCGCGGGCTGGGCGGGAGTTCGGCAGGCTTTGAGGCTTGTCGAAAATTTTGTCTAGTAAACTTTTGGTTTATCTAAATTAATTGATTTCCCCAAATTAGGTAGTGGTTTAATTTTGACCGTGATTTGGAAAATATTCCAGAATAAAAAATCTACTTCCTAGAAAAACTTTTTCACTGTGAAAATAATACAAACTCAACAAAACCACTGCTACTTTGCAACCCAATTTACAAGACTTTCCATTAAAAATTATGGATTACTTTGTAATAGCACTCCAAATTTCCAAACCAATTATCAAAATAGAACCTACAACAGGAGCGGCTGTTTTTGCGAGATCCCAAGCTTGTGAAGCTGTTATCGATGGTGGATTTTGTGGTTCCGTCGTCCAAACCTGCTTCGCTTCCTTCTCCTTCGCAGCCGCATGCCCACGAAAATCAAATGTAGTCCCCTTTGCATCAAAATTTTCTTGATTTACTTGGCTGGACTCAGTAAAACCAAATGGGAACCCCTTAATATCTTTTTCACTTTCCAATCCCTGCCAAAGCGTCACAGGCAGCCCTGCAGTTTTAGCTAGCACATAGAACGCATTATCCCTGGTAACTATATGAAACTTATAATCCATCGCTACATCCATGATTTGGCTATCGTTATTACCCTGTTTAAATATGTCACGAGATATGACAAACACAGGAAAGCCGCCAAACAAAAACCTCACCACTCCATCTCCAGATTTAAGAGCGGTGCCATCCGGCAACAGACTCATTGCTACACTTTCTTTAACAAACTCACGGAAAATTTTCCTCGCATTTTTATTAATTTCTTGGTCCCCTTTTTTGTTTGAATCCAACTCCCTCAAAATTGTATTTGATAAAAATACAGATTTACCCATTTTATTCATCCTCACCAAAACTTGAGGATCATCCAACAAAACACATGTATCAACAATAACGCATTTAATTAAAGAATAACTCACCGCCAACTCCTAAGCATTTTTTACGAAACTAATTTTACTCACACAGTATAGAAAGAATTTTCCAAAAATATGCTCATTTTTAAAAAAATGTTTCTTCATACCAAAAATAATTTGGTAGACAGCCAATATTAAAGAACCACCAAAAATCACCGCCGCTCCACATAAGGCCGCGCCTGCAGCAACACAATCTCATCGCCCACGGTCGCCCATTCAATATCCTGATCCACGCCCCCGAACTGGCGCTTGACCGCATCGGCGACGCGGGCCAGGCGCAGCACCAGCGCATCGGTCAGCACCGTGCGGCCTGCCTCGACCGGCACTTCCTTCACGCCGCCGTCCGCGCTCAGCTGCAGCGCCGTGTCGTCGCCCGAGCGGCTGATGACCTGAATCGCCTTCGACCAGCTTGAATACGTCACCTGCTCGGCAATGCGCCGCCCCTCGACCACGCGGATGCCGATGCCGCGCTTGGCCGAAATGTAGGTGATGTCCCGGTGGCCCGCGTCAAACGGGTCGCGGGTGATCATCACGCCCGCGCTGGTCGCGTCCACCGCCGTCTGCACGAACACCGCCATAGACACCGCCCCGGCGTCAAAACCGACCGCGCTGCGCGCCTCCCACGCTTCGGGGTTGAAGACCGAGGCCCAGACGGTTTTCACGGCCAGCGCCAGCGCCGCCGCGTTTTTGACGTTGGGCACCGTCGTGTACAGCCCCGCGCCGCTGAAGCCGGGCAAATCTTCCGAATTGGACGAGCTGCGGACAAACACGCCCTGCCCTTTCAATTGCGACTGCCAGCGCGCCTGCCACGCCGCTGCGTCTGCGGCATCGACGGGCCATTGCAGCATCTCGGCGCGCAGTTGCGCCAGCGCCTGCAGCCGCGCCTGCGGGTCGCTCTGAAAACCGGGCTGGCGCTGCAGGCTGGCGAGTTTTTCGGCCAGCCCGTTGGCGCGCATAAAGCGCTCGTAATGCGAAAAAGGAATGCAAAAGCCATCGGGCACACGGGTTCCGGCGATTTTTGCCGCCTGCAGCGCGCCCAGATTGGCGGCTTTCGCGCCGCATTGGGCGTGGTGGCGCTGGCGCAGGTCGGCCAGCGGCAGCAGGCGCTGTTCGCGCAAATCGGGCCGGGCGGTGGGCGCAGCGGGTTGTGCCACCGACGCGGCGCGGGCTTTGAGGGCCGCTTGCGCCGCCGCCGCCTCGTCCGGCGTGAGGCGGCGCAGCGCGTAGCCGGAGGCGCTGACTTTTAAT
>CAIYKK010000333.1 GCA_903926695.1 uncultured Burkholderiales bacterium | reverse complement strand
CGGCGTGCGGGTTTGGTGAGGGCGAAGTTTCAGAGCGGATTTGGTTTGCCGCTCTGGCAATGCGCGTAAATATCGAGCGCGGGTTGATAAACCTGCGTTTGCACATTCATCAGCCCGAGGACGGAATGGAAATAATTGTCGTGGCTGATCGGCGTGTCAAGCTGCGCTTTCACGCACGCCGTCGTGATGCGGCTGCGCTGCTCAAAGCCTGCTGAAAACCACGTAATCCACGGCACACGCTTTTGCACGTCCGGCGCGACCCTGTACGGCATGCCGTGCAAATACAAATTGTTTTCACCCAGCGATTCGCCATGATCAGACAGATAAAGCAGCGCAGGCGCACTGTGCGTTTCTTGCGTTTTGAGCCACTGAATCGCCGAGCCGAGCAAATGGTCGGTATAGACAATGCTGTTGTCGTATGCGTTGACCAGTCCTTCGCGGTCGCAGCTTTGCAGCGAATTGTTCGTGCATTCCGGTAAAAATTTCTTGAAGGCGGCCGGCGAGCGCTTGAAGTAGGCCGGGCCATGACTGCCCATCTGGTGCATCACGACCACGACGCCCCTCATGCGGCGTTCAGCGGGCAGGGCAGCGATGCGCTCGTCGAGCTTGTCGAGCATCACCGCGTCGTAGCATTCGCCGTCTTCGCACAGGCCGTGTACTTTCAGCGCGCTGGTATCGACGTGCGGGATGCGGTCGCACACGCCCTTGCAGCCCGATTGGTTGTCAATCCAGAGCACGGCCAGCCCGGCGCGTTGCAGCACGTCGAGCAGGGTTTCGTAATTGGCCGGGCGCGATTCGTAATTTGCCCGTCCGAAGTGCGAGAACATGCAGGGCAACGAAGCCGCCGTGCTTGTGCCGCACGACGTGGCGTTGCGCTGGCTCACGACGTTTTCTTTTTCAAGCTCGGGCGTGGTCGGGCGGCTGTAGCCGTTGATGGCAAAGTTGGCGCTGCGGGCGGTTTCGCCCAGCACCAGCAGCAGCAGCGGCGCTTTGGTTTGGGTGGCGTAGCTCGCACCGAGTTTGGCGTCTTCGCCCAGCGGCAGAAATTTGAACTCGTCGCGCTGGAACGGTTTGGCGGCGATTGAGCCCAGCGCGTAGAACGAATTGAGCGGGTTGATCAGGTAGCGCAGTTGGGTGTGGTTGCGCATCACGGAGGCGATGCTCTGAAAAAACAGCCCTAGCACAAGAACCAGCAACACCAAAGCGCCCAGTACGCCCAAGCCATTGCTGAGTGCCAGCCGGGCCATCGGCGGGCGGCTGAGTTTGAGCCGCCACACAAAAACGCCGGGCAGCACGGCCAGCGCCAGCACCGTCGCGGCCAAGCGCCAGTTGAGCAGGTCGCGGGTTTCGCGCACATCGGTTTGCAGCGCGTTGACGATCATGCTCTGGTCGATGACGATGCCGTAAGCCATCATGAAATAAGTCCCGAACGCGGCGGACACCAAAAACAGCGTCACGGCAGGCTTGAGGCTCCAGCGCCAGGCCAGCAGGCTGAGCAGGGCGGCGCTGGTCAGCGCAATCACCAGCCCCAGCGCCACGCCGACGGTGGCGCTCTGGCCGCCGCTCAGCTCAGGCAGGCCCGCCACGGCGCGCCACAGCGCAGCGTTGCAGACGGTGGCGATCCACAAGCTGGCCAGCAGCACCAGCCAGCGCGGATGCAGGCCGGTGGATTCGGTGTCAGGCGAGAGTGGGATGGGCTTCAAAACAGGCAGAGGTGACAAAGGCATAGCGCGGGATTGTATTTCCAGCGGGCTTAGCGGGGGCTTAGGAGTAAAGCGGACCCCCAAGTCAAGACAATTTTTCACTCAGTTTAAGCTGCACTCGGTTTGACTCGCAGTTGGCGCGTGGCCGTCGAAAACAAGGCCAAGCAACGCGCCATGACCACCGAGCCATCGCGGCAGGGGCCGAGCCCGTAAGCGTTGATGTTCTCGGCCCAGCGCGCCACGCGCAGGCCGCACCAACGTTCACAGAAAAATCTAGCGTGCCAGCCCTCCACCCACAACCGGTTCAAGGCGCTGAAGGCCGATGCCTTGAGCTTTTTGCACGCCTGGCTCAGAGCGCTCTTGGTCACGGCCCGGCCAAACTCGGCTTGGCCGCGCAGACTCATGAAAAACTGGTCCAGCGCGTTTTGCAGGCTGCAGCCACCGCCGAGCTGCAGGAAAAACGCCACCACCGTGGGCAACGACAAGCAGCGTTTGCGCGTGAAGTCTTTGGGATTGACACGGTGGGCCTCGCAAAAAGCAGCCGAGTTGAGAGTCTGGGAAAGTTGAGCCAGCAACTGACTGACAAGAGGTGCGGGCGTATGGCTGAAAAGTCCTTTTGGGCAAGGGCTCGTAGCTTACGGCAGGGGGAGATGGCTTAACTTAACGGCATTGCCCTCATGCCGCACAGGTGCAAGCGACGATGGTCAACGCTAATCGCGGTGAAACTCAAAGAATTTATGGAGCCCCAATTTTCCAGAAACATGATTATTCTTTTCATATTCAAGAAATGTCGCATAGTCTGGTAAATTTTGACGCAACATCAGGAGTAAATTGGTGAGGTCTGTTGTGCATCTGCGTGGATTTAATTTGAGGTTATAAATTTTGAACTGGCTTTTTTCATTGGATGTGTAGATTCTTCCAAATGCATCTTCAAAAATTGTTTCTGGCAATTTTTTTTCTATCGTGTAAGTTGTTTTGCAGTAAATTTTGGTCGCTGATTCGCTGCCGCCCCAAATAATAACGTGGTCGGTGATGAGTACGTTGCCATAGATGGCAAGCGATGCTCCACCGCCTCCATTCCACAGTCCCTTTAAATCTTTATTTTCTGAGCTTTGCGATTTGTTGGGGTGCCCGTCAATGATGGCTGCAAGTTCATGCATTCTATTTTTAGTGCTTTCTATCGCGCAATTCATATCGCGGCAGGCATCTCGCTTTTTTATCCACTGGCGTTGACTTTCTTTGAGGCTTGATGAGTTTTTTGTGGAGAATAAAGCAAATTCATAAATCAAGGATTCTGAATGGTCAAATGAGAGAAGGCTCATGTCGCCATGAAAATCAGATAAGCATAATTTTTTTATAATTTTGCCAGAAGGATTTTTGCAAAGAGTCTCAGCGTTGGCTATTTCTGGTGAAATGTAAAACAACAGTATGCCCATAATAATAAGAAGTATCTTGTTTGGGTATGAGTTTATTTTCTTATTGAGCATTGATTTTCTCCCGTTTTATTTTTTGTCAAGACATCAATTCGATGTCATTTGCCTAATTTTTCTTGAATTAAATATGCTGGCAAATTGGTTGTATAGATTTTTTGTTGAGCTGGTAAATTTTTCGTTTGTTGCGTTTGTACTTTTCGTTTTCCGAAGTTTCGCCTACGATGATGTAAACGGAATTCTTAATTCGACCCAAGAAAAAATGATCTTCTTCTAACTCCAGTTGTTTGCCTGTAGAGAGTTTGACAGATAAAAAGCAAGTTGAAGTCGGACTTGCGCCGCAACTTCGTACAACGGAGTCATTGATTTTGTCGCCGTCAATATCCAGTCCTTTATAAGAGTCGCTTCCTTCTTTCTCTTGGATGGCAATGTAAAAATCTTTAGGTTCGTGTCCTTGTTGTCGTTGTATTAAAGCGTTGCGAATAAATGTGCAAATTTTTGGCTGTGCAGCATTGGTTGCCGATGCAAACACTAAAGCTGCAATGCTCAATGCGATTAACTTTTTGGTTTGCATTTTGGTAATTTATGTTCGCTTTTTCCGTGAATTGTATTTGGTGACTTATTGGTATTGTTTGCCGTCCCAGCGCCAAATATGTTTGTCTGATTCGATTGCTGGGTAGAATGAAATGTCATGGTAGCCCTTTGTTTTGTTGCGTCGAATATAAATTTCAGGGCCGCTGCTCACGTCTAGCAATAACCTGACATGATTTCCTTTTTTGCTGAAAACAAGAATGGTGCAGTTGTGCATGCCGCACCACGCCGGATCGGTGATGCGTATAAAATACTCTCCCGTTTTGTCATTGTTTAAATCTAATTTGTTGTAATAAACTGCCCGTGGCAAAGGCTCTTCCCGGAAGTAAGTATTTTTCCAAAATACTGAAAATAATTTGTTGGGTAGTTTTTGAGTAAATTTTATGGTGTGCAGCGTTTTTGACTGTTCCGCATTTGCAGCCAAGCTGAAAAATGCAAAAATCAATGCCGCCGATAATGCTTTGAAACTGTTGGTGTGTGACATAAATGATTCCCTGATTTTGAGCAGGCCGGTGCTGGTATCAATGCCATCGGCCCAGCGGGTTGTTTTTATTTGACATCAAGTGCCAGATGCCTGCATGCGGTACGGGTACAAGCGACTATCGTCACCGCTGATTGCGGATACTCGATGAGTCTTTGGTGGGTGATGTATCAATTCATTTTAGTAAGTGGTTTTGTTAAGCGCTAAGTGTCCAGAAATATGGTTATTCCTATAATCAAGAAATTCTGCATATTCTGGTAAATTTGGATGCAATGTCAGGCGCAAATGAGTTAT
>CAIYKK010000332.1 GCA_903926695.1 uncultured Burkholderiales bacterium | reverse complement strand
ATACGAGAAAATGACCATCAAATCAGACAAATGGATACGTCGCATGGCGGCAGAGCACGGCATGATCGAGCCGTTTTCGCCGGAACTGGTGCGCGAGGCCAATGGCCAGAAAATCGTTTCCTACGGCACCTCCAGCTACGGCTACGACATCCGGTGCGCACCCGAGTTCAAGGTGTTCACCAACATCCACAGCACCGTGGTGGACCCGAAAAATTTTGATGAAAAAAGTTTTGTCGATTTCTACGGCAACAGTTGCATTATTCCGCCCAACAGTTTTGCGCTGGCGCGCACGATGGAATACTTTCGCATTCCGCGCAATGTGCTGACCATTTGCCTGGGCAAAAGCACCTATGCGCGCTGCGGCATTATCGTCAATGTCACGCCGTTCGAGCCCGAATGGGAGGGTTATGTGACGCTGGAGTTTTCCAACACCACACCGCTGCCGGCCAAAATTTACGCGGGCGAAGGCTGCGCCCAGGTGCTGTTTTTTGAAAGCGACAAGGACGATGTGTGCGAGACCAGCTACAAAGACCGGGGCGGAAAATACCAGGGCCAGGTGGGCGTGACGCTGCCACGCGCCTGAGCGGAGATGCCTGCGGGGGAAATGCTCCAAAACCGCTTGCCCCTGACGGTGAAAGCCAGTCAAAGTGAAATAATGTTGTGGCCAATTCGTTTGTTGGTGCGCTTTTTTTGTTCTCTCAACAGGAAAAAACATGATTTCACGCTTTCCTTTTTCCAAAACTGCCGCTGTTGCGGCGCTGATGCTCTCAAGCTGGGCCGTTCAAGCCGAAGGGCAGGCGCCGCACTGGGCTTACAAGGGCCACCACGGCGCGCCCGCCCATTGGGCCGAGCTGGACCCGGCTTTTGAAACCTGCGCCAAGGGTTTGAAACAAAGCCCGATTGACATCCGAAAAACGGTCAAGACCGAACTGCCCGCGCTGGAGTTCAGCTACGGCAGCGCCGCGCCGACCATTGTCAACAACGGGCACACGATTCAGATCAATTTGCCTGCAGGCCAGAGCCTGAAAGTTGGCGATCAGACCTATGAGCTGCTGCAGTTCCACTTCCACACGCCCAGCGAAGAGATGGTGGCGGGCAAACACGCGGCGATGGTCGCGCACTTCGTTCACCGCAATGCAGCGGGTGAATTGGGCGTGGTCGGTGTTCTTCTGGAGCACGGCAAGAAAAATCCGGCTTTTGATGCCATATTCTCCCATCTGCCGCGCCCCGGCGAGTCCATCACGGTTGATGCGCTGACGCTGGATCTGGCGGCGCTGCTGCCGGAGAGCAAGGGCTATTACGCCTATGAAGGCTCGTTGACTACGCCGCCCTGCTCGCAAGGCGTGAACTGGATGGTTCTGAAAACACCCGTCAGGCTCGGGGCTGACCAGATCAAGGCTTTCCGCCGCCTGTTCAATGCCAATGCCCGCCCGGTCCAGCTGCTCAACGACCGCATTGTCAAGGAAAGTCTTTGACATCCTCCCCTCCCTAAAGGAAGGGGATTCCTACGGCGCTTCAACCAGCATTGCGCTGGCTGAAGCCGCTTCGGT
>CAIYKK010000331.1 GCA_903926695.1 uncultured Burkholderiales bacterium | reverse complement strand
TTGTCATAAGCATGGTTGGCGATGACTTCGAGCATCAGCGCGTACACCTCGCCCTCGTGGCGCACCAGCGAAAACAGCAGCCGGTTGCTGTCATCGAGCCGGGCGCGGTAGAACTTGCCGTGGCTGAGATTGGCCAGTTTTTTGACCTGCGCAGCGCGGAAATCGTCGCGGGAAATGGCGTCCAGCACCTTGCGGTAAGCGGTTTTGATGCGGCTGGTATCCAGGCCGTCGTATTCGAGGATTTTCATGGCTGCTTCAGTATTCCAGCCGCTCGGGCCGCACTTCCTGCAAGATGGTGGTGGCGATTTCTTCGATGGATTTGGTAGTCGTGGAAAGCCAGCGGATGCCCTCACGCCGCATCATGGCTTCGGCTTCGTGGACTTCGTTGCGGCAGTTGACGAGGCTGGCGTAGTTGGAGTTGGGGCGGCGCTCGTTGCGGATTTCGCTCAGGCGTGCGGGTGAAATTGTCAGGCCGAAGATTTTTTTGCGGTGCGGCACCAAGGCGGGCGGCAACTGGCGGCGCTCGAAGTCTTCGGGAATCAGCGGGTAGTTCGAGGCTTTGAGGCCGTACTGCATCGCCAGATAGAGCGACGTGGGCGTTTTGCCGCTGCGGCTGACGCCGACCAGAATCACGTCCGAGCCTTGCAGGTCGCGGTGGCTCTGGCCGTCGTCGTGGGCCAGCGAAAAATTGATCGCTTCAATGCGGTCGTTGTAGGCCTTGCTTTTGGACGCGTCCGAAAACCGCCCGACGCGGTGGTTGGACTTGATGCCCAGCTCGCCTTCAAGCGGCGCGACAAACATGCCGAACATGTCCAGCAGCATGCCGTTGCAGTGCGCTTTGATGACGGCCAGGATGTCCATGTTGACCAGCGTGGTGAAGACGATGGGGCGCTTGCCTTCGACCTCACCGGTGTGGTTGATCTGGCGGATCGCCTGATGGGCCTTGTCCACGGTGTCAATGAAGGGCAGGCGCACATGGCGCGGGTTGATCTCGAACTGCGCCAGGATGGCGTTACCGAAGGTTTCGGCGGTGATGCCGGTGCCATCGGAGATGAAAAAAACGGTGCGGTCGGACATGATGGTTTTTCTCGGATGGGTAAAAAATCATTCAAAGCGTGCGCAGCGACACGCCCCTACAATCGCGTTAATTATCCCGATTCTCATCTCCATGCCCCGCAGCACCCCCAAAAAACAACAACAAGGCAGCAGGCGGCGCGTGGACTTTGCACAGCAGCAATTGCGCCGCATCCCCCAGTTTTTAAACCTCCCGGAGTCTTTGTATGTCCACTCTTTTTGATGCGACTGCCTTGGTCGTGCCCTTTGAAAACCTGCGCATGAGCGATGTCGAAGCCGTTGGCGGCAAGAACGCCAGCCTCGGCGAGATGATTTCGCAGCTGCCCACCGGCCCCGAAGGCGTGCGCGTGCCGACTGGCTTTGCCACCACGGCGCATGCGTTTCGCGTGTTCCTGGCCCACGACGGGCTGGACAACAAGATCAACGCCGTGCTCGACGCGCTTGACACTGAAGACGTGCGTGCGTTGGCCGAAGCCGGTGCGCGCATCCGGGCGCTGGTCGAAGCCCAGCCGTTCCCAGCCGATTTTGCGCAGGCCGTGCGCGAGAGTTTTGCCACGCTGAGCGCGGGCAATGCCCAGGCCAGCTTTGCCGTGCGCTCGTCGGCGACGGCGGAAGATTTGCCCGACGCGTCGTTTGCCGGCCAGCAAGAAACCTTTTTGAACGTCGTCGGCATCGAAGACGTGCTGCACAAGATGAAAGAGGTGTTTGCCTCGCTGTACAACGACCGCGCCATCAGTTACCGCGTGCATCAGGGTTTTGCCCATGCCGATGTGGCCTTGTCGGCAGGCGTGCAGCGCATGGTGCGCTCGGACTTGGGCGCGGCGGGCGTGATGTTCACCATCGACACCGAAAGCGGTTTTGAAGACGTGGTCTTCATCACGTCGAGCTACGGCCTGGGCGAAACTGTGGTTCAAGGTGCCGTGAACCCGGACGAGTTCTACGTTCACAAGCCGATGCTCAAGGCCGGAAACCGCGCCGTGATCCGCCGCAACCTGGGCTCCAAACTGCTGCAGATGGAATTCACCACGCCTGAAGAGAAAAAAACCGGCGGCAAGCTGGTCAAAACCACCGACGTGCCGATTG
>CAIYKK010000330.1 GCA_903926695.1 uncultured Burkholderiales bacterium | reverse complement strand
GAAGGCCGCATCCAGCGCGATTTCTGGAGCCCGCGCAAGGATCTGGATATGCGCAAACTGGCCGCGATTGAGGCGCTGTCGCGCTACGGCAAGGCGCAGGGCCGCATGATTGGCAGCATCACGATTGCGCCGAATCAGTGGCCGACGCACGCGGTGATCGACTGGCTGAACATCCTCAAGCGCGTGGCCGATGTACCGCAGCGCGAGACGCGTCTCGCCGAGGCCAACCAAATCCTGCACTCGCGCCTGTCGTACCAGGGCACCAAGCTGATCTTCAGCACTGAAAAGGACGATTACTGGTGGTGGCTGATGGTCAATGGCGACGTAAACACCGCCCGCCTGATGCTGGCCGTCATGGACGACCCGGCTTGGAAGGACGACATGGCGCGTCTAGCGAATGGCTTTATCGGCCGCCAGCAAAAAGGCGCGTGGCTCACGACCACGGCCAATTTGTGGGGCGGGCTGGCGCTGGACCGGTTCTCGGCCAAGTTTGAAGCCACGCCGGTGGCGGGCGTGACCAAGGCCGCGCTGGCCAACGCTAGCGCCAGCGCCAAAGCCGCCAGCGTGGACTGGAGCAAAGTCGAGCGCATCAAAACCACCGATGCCTCGGGCGCGGCGCACCAGACCACGCTGTTTGGCGCGCCTGCCGCGCCGGGCAACCTGCGCAACAACAGCATGTTCCTGCCGTGGAGCGAAGGGGCCAAGCCCGGCACGTTCGCGGGCAAGGACACGCTGACCGTCACGCACCAAGGCAGCGGCAAACCGTGGCTGACGCTGCAGTCGATTGCTGCCGTGCAATTGAAAGCGCCATTCAGCGCCGGTTACCAGATCAAGAAAACCATCACCCCGGTGGAGCAGGCCGTCAAAGGCGCGTACACCCGTGGCGACGTGCTGCGTGTCACGCTGGAAGTCAACGCCTCGGCGGACATGACCTGGGTGGCGATCACCGACCCGATTCCGGGCGGCGCGACGATTCTGGGCGGCGGCCTGGGGCGCGACTCGGAAATTGCCACCAGCGGCGAAAAAGCCAACAGCGGACGCGGCTGGCCTGCGTTTGAAGAGCGCAGCTTTGAAGCCTTCCGCAGCTATTACGAGTACCTGCCCAAAGGCGTGGTGAAGATGGAATACACCGTGCGCCTGAACAACGTCGGCGACTTTTCCCTGCCGCCTAGCCGCGTTGAAGCGATGTACGCGCCGGAGATGTTTGGCGAGTGGCCGAATGCGCGGGTGAAAGTGGAAGCGGCGAAGTGAGATTCTTCGCTTATCTCAGGTCTGACATTCCATTTTTTGGCGGTAACAAGTGGATATTCCGATCCGCCACGTTGTTTCCTGCGGTGATGCTGCGGCTGGCGGGCGTCAGATCCCCGCCAACCCAGTTTGCAGGCAGACTGCCTACAATGTTCCGATGACATTACTCAATTCAGCCGCCGCCTCCGTCCGCCAAACCAACGTCGCCGGGCGCCCGCCAGCCCGCCCCACCAAGGAGTCCACATCCGGGCGGCTGGCGATTGCCAAAACGCTGTTGCTGGAGCCCTTCGGCCTGACGCCCGCCAGCCTCAACCGCGCCCTGGGCGAGATCACCTCCCACGGCGTCGATGACGCCGACCTGTATTTCCAGTACACCCGCAGCGAAGG
>CAIYKK010000329.1 GCA_903926695.1 uncultured Burkholderiales bacterium | reverse complement strand
CGGATGCTCCAGCGCCCAGCGCGAGAGGTTGAAGTTGTCGGAAGGCGAGGCGGCGGGGCCGCTGGCGTGATCGTCGTGAGTTGGCTGTGTCATGGCGCGCTCACTTCGCGCTGGTAGGCGTGAGCGCAAAACCGGGCCGGGTCTGCGCTGGCAAAGCCGGGCTGCTCACCACCTTGGGCTGGTAAAAACTGACCTTCTGGCCCGGCGAAAGCACATGCACGCCCGCGCTGACCACCAGCATGCCCGGCTGCAGGCCAGCCGCCACCACAGCCTCGTTGCCGTCCGCCGTGGCAATCTGGATGACCTGCGATTTAACCGTCATGCTGGCCTTGTCCACCAGCCACACCGCCGTGGACTGGCCTTCCTGACGCAGCGCGCTGGTCGGCAGTTTGATCACCGGCACGGCGGTACTGCCTGCGTCGGGCAGCACGGAAACCGTCGTGCCCAGCGCGGGCGGCTCCTTCGTGTCGATGGACACCTTGACGGCAAACGTGCGCGTCACCGGATCGCTGCTGGCGGCAATTTCGCGCACCTTGCCGGGCAGCTCCGCGCCCTGCGCCCAGCGCCGGATGCTCACCGGCGCGCCCAGCTTGAGGCTGGCCAGCCGGTCTTCCGGCACGGAAAACACCACGTCGCGCGCACCGTCGGCGGCGACCCGAACCACCGGCGCGCCAGCCGCCACCATCTGACCCGGCTCGGCCTCAACCGCCGTTACCACGCCCGACACATCAGCACTCAGGACGGCGTAGCCAGTCTGATTCCCCTGCACCGCCAGTTGCGCCTGCGCCTGCTCCAGTTGCGCCTGCGCGGCCTTGAGTGCGGATTCGCGGCGCTCCAGCTCCGCGCCGCTGATGAAGTTTTGCGCTTTCAAAGTCTGATAGCGCTTAAAATCCGCCGCCGCCAGATCGCGGTTGGTAGCCGCCGCTGTCACCTGGGCGCGGGCCGCGTTCGCCGCGAGCTGGTAATCCTGCGGGTCAAGCTGCGCCAGCACCTGCCCGGCTTTGACATGCTGGCCGAGTTCGGCCTGACGCTTGAGCAGCTTGCCGCCGACGCGGAAACCCAGTTGCGACTCCAGCCGCGCCCGCACCTCGCCCGCATATTCGTGGCGCGACGAGAACGCATCCACGCCCACCGTGATCACCTTGACGGCGCGCACCGGCTCTTGGGGCGACTCAGGCCGGGAACAGGCAGCCAGCAACAGCGCAGCGCTCGCCAGGGACAAAACGGTTTTTTTCATGATGGAAGGTGACGGGTACGGATGGATCGGAGGCTCAAGGCGGCGGAGGCAGTCGCCTTGCATCTTTATTACTGACTGACTGGTTAGTAATTTAGGGGAAATGCAAAACCTTGTCAAGCGACAATGCCCGCATGACTCAAGCCTCTTCCCCGCTGGCGCAAGGCGTCAGCCATTACGAGAATTTTCCCGTGGCTTCGCTGCTGTGCCCGCCGCGCCTGCGCCCGCCAATTGCCGCGATTTACTGGTTCGCCCGCACCGCTGACGACATCGCCGACGAGGGCGACGCCCAGCCCCAGCAACGGCTGGATGATCTGGCCGCCTACCGCGCCGATTTGCTTGCCACCGCCGCCGGTCAAGCGCCGTCAGCGCGCTGGGCGGGCGTGTTCGGCCAACTTGGCCCGATGATGCGGGAATTCAAACTGCCGGTGAATCTGCTCGCCGATTTACTGAGCGCGTTTGAGCAGGATGTGGTCAAGCAGCGCTACGCGAATG
>CAIYKK010000328.1 GCA_903926695.1 uncultured Burkholderiales bacterium | reverse complement strand
CGTTTGAAGCGCTGCGCGGCAGCCCGGTCGCGTCGGACTGCATGGGCGTGTCGGTGTATTTGTACAAGGTGTTTGCTTTTGTGGTCAGCGCCGGTTTTGCCGGGCTGGCGGGCTGCCTGTACGCTTATTCGGAGCAGTACATTTCGCCCAACACCTACAACTTCGAGCTGACGGTGCTGTTTTTGCTCGCCGTCATCATGGGCGGGCGCAAAACACGTTCGGGCGCGCTGCTGGGCGCGGCCATCATCGTGATTTTGCCCAAGCTGCTCGACGACCTGGAGCTGTTTCGCATCGTCGCCTCGGCGCTGGCGGTGCTGATGCTCGTGGGTGCGGTGGTTGGTGTCGCTAGAAAGATGACCACGCCCAGGACGATGATCATTCCGGTCGTCGGCACGATGGCGCTGGCCGGATTTTCGTTTTGGCTGCAGTCCATCACCGACTGGCGCTTGAGCATTTTTGGCCTGATGATTTTGTTTGTCGTGTATTACCTGCAGGACGGCATCGTTGGTTTTGTGCGCAGCCTGTTTCATGTACGCAAAGTCGTGGAAATGGACGCTGAACTGCCGCAGTCCGACAGCGGCAAGGACGCGCTGGTCGCAGCCGCCAGCAGCGGCGAAGTCGGCGGCGAGCTGCTCGTTGCGCAGGGCGTGCTGATGCAGTTTGGCGGATTGAAAGCCATCAACCTGGTCGATCTGAACATCCGGCGCGGCACCATCCACGGCCTGATCGGCCCCAACGGCTCGGGCAAAAGCACGATGATGAATGTGCTCACCGGCATTTATGTGCCGACGGCGGGCAGCATTGAGTTTGCCGGGCGCTCGGTGGTCGGGCGCACCTCGTCGGACATTGCGCTGTCGGGCATTGCGCGCACCTTCCAGAACGTGCAGCTGTTCGGCGAAATGACCGCGCTGCAGAACGTGCAGGTTGGCCTGCACCACACGTTTGACAGCACCTTTGCCGACGTGGCGCTGCACATGCCGCGCTACCGGCGCGAAGAAAAAGCCGCCACCGAGCGCGGCCTAGGCCTGCTGCGTTTTGTCGGCCTGGCCGATCTGGCGATGGAAGAAGCGCGCAACCTGCCTTACGGCAAACAGCGCCTGCTGGAAATCGCTAGAGCCCTGGCGCTGGACCCGCAGCTGCTGCTGCTCGACGAGCCCGCCGCCGGGCTGACCGCGCCCGACATCAAGGAGCTGGTCAGCATCATCCGCAAGATCCGCGACCACGGCATCACCGTGATCCTGATCGAGCACCACATGGACGTGGTGATGAGCATGTGCGACACCGTTTCGGTGCTGGACTTCGGCCAGAAAATCGCCGAAGGCAAGCCCGCCGATGTGCAGGCCGACAGCAAAGTGATCGAGGCCTACCTCGGTGGCTCGGCGGCATAAGGAGAATTGAGCATGTTGAGTATCCAAAATCTCGAAGCCGGTTACGGCAAGGTGCAGGTGCTGCACGGCATTTCGCTCGAAGTGCCCAAGGGCAAGGTGGTGACGCTGATCGGCTCCAACGGCGCGGGCAAAACGACGACGATGCGCGCCATCTCCGGCATGATCAAACCCACTGCCGGCCAGATCAGCCTGCACGGCAAGCGCATTGACGGGCTGGAGTCGTACACCATCGCCAAGCAGGGGCTGGCGCATTCGCCCGAAGGGCGGCGCGTCTTCGCCACCATGACGGTGACGGACAACCTGACGCTGGGCGCTTTCCCGCGCCTGACCGGCAGCCGCCCCCGAGGCGACGTGGAGGGCGACTTGGTGCGCGCACTGGAGCTGTTTCCGCGCCTGAAAGAGCGGCGCAACCAGCTCGCAGGCACGCTCTCGGGCGGCGAGCAGCAAATGCTGGCGATGGCGCGCGCCGTGATGCTGAACCCGGAAATCGTGCTGCTCGACGAGCCTTCGATGGGGCTGGCGCCGATTTTGGTCGAAGAGGTGTTTCGCATCATCTCCGATCTGAAATCGCAGGGCGTGACCATGCTGCTGGTCGAGCAGTTTGCCGCCGCCGCGCTCAAGGTGGCCGATTACGGCTACGTGCTGGAAAACGGCCGCATTTCGGTGCATGGCGAAGCGGCCAGCCTGCGCGACGACCCGGCGGTTAAAGCTGCTTATCTGGGCGGCGGGCACTGACCTGAGCGGGCACCGGCATGCGTAGCGGCTGGCTGTCGCTGCGCCCAACCGGTCTGAACCTGCTTCGTTCAGTTTGGTCACCGGGCGCTACCCCGATTGAGCCGTTTCGCAAAGCCGGTGGCGTGGCTACACTTATTCAGGGCGGGCGGCTTCATGCCCGCCCTTTCTTTTTTTCCTGAAACAAACACGCATGCGAGGTTTTGACATGACCACCGATTTTTCTCTGCAGATTCAACCCGTTCCCGGTTATGCGGGCGATATTTCCCCCGCGCTGGCCTGGCAATGGCTGCAGTCCGGCCAAGCTGTGCTGGTCGATGTGCGCACCGACGCCGAGCGCGAATGGGTCGGCCAAGTGCCTGGCGCTGTCGCGCTGGCTTTGAAACAGTGGCCCGGTATGACCATGAACCCCGATTTCGACGCTGGGTTGCAAGCCGCCGTGCCTGCGGGCACCAAGGTCGTGCTGCTGTGCCGCAGCGGCGTGCGCTCGGTGGCGGCGGCCAAACGGGCGACGGAGCTGGGCATTGAGGCTTACAACATCCTCGGCGGCTTTGAAGGCGACGCCGATGAAAACGGCCAGCGCGGCCACCGGAGCGGCTGGCGCTTTTGCGGATTGCCGTGGCGTCAAGGCTGATGGGCGCGAAGCTGCAGCAACACCGATGCAGCGCAAACCTGTTCAACCTGTTCATCAAGAACTGACGCCGGTTTGAAACCTCGCTCCTTTCTTCAAGGATAGAATTTATCCATCTTGCGCGGAAAACCCCGTCCTTCAGAACGGGGATGCAGAGCGCGGACGCCGCAGGTGTCCT
>CAIYKK010000327.1 GCA_903926695.1 uncultured Burkholderiales bacterium | reverse complement strand
GGGAAAAATATTATCAAGCAGCAATAAAGTTACAAAAATAGCTGCAGCAAACTTGAGTAAACTTGTCACGAAACACTCCCTTATCTGTCAACTGATAGAAGTTGCTAGAAATCGACTGTTTTAACCTTATCCCCGTCACGCCCGAATCGCCTGCACCGGGTCCATGCGGGCCGCACTCCTCGCCGGTATCGCCGCCGCTGCCAGCCCCACGCCGCAGGCCACGACGGACGCCAGCAGCACCAGCATCGGGTCGAGCTGCGCAGAAAACAGCGAGCCGCCGTCGGGGCTTTTAAACACATGCGAAAACACGACCAAAAGACTGAACGCCAGCGCCGAACCCAGCACCGAACCGGCCAGCCCCACCAGCCCGCCCTGCAGCAAAAACACCGTCATGATGCGCCGCCGCCCCGCGCCCATCGCCCGCAAAATCCCGATTTCGCGCTGCTTTTGCACCACGCTGACCACCAGCACGCTCGAAATCCCCAGCGCCACGATGATCACGACAAAGCTGCGGATCAGGTTGTTCGACACGGTCTGGTTGCTCAGGGCGTTCAAGAGGCCGGAGTTGGTTTCCATCCAGCTGTCCACCGTCAGCGCCGTCTGGGCGCGCAGCGCGCTAGCGACCTGATTCGCGCTGAACAGGTCTTTCACCGTGAGATCGAGGTTGGACACGCCGCCGGGCAAGTCCAGCAGCGTCTGCCCGAGTTTGAGCGTGACAAACACCCAGCGCCGGTTCAAATCGCGGTTGCCCATGTCAAACAGGCCCGTGATGTCCAGCGTCTCGCTGCGCCCGCTGGCGCTGGTCACGCGCAGTTTGTCGCCCAGACTCACGCCCAAATCCTGCGCCAGGTCGGTGCCGATCAGCGCGCCGCTACCGCTCACGTCAAAGCGCCCGCGTGTCATGTAGTCGTCCATTTTCACGACGCGGCGGTAGGCGTCGGGCTGCACGCCCTGCAGCACCACGCTTTTGCTGCTGTTACCGCGCACCGCAAACGCCGGGCCGCTGACCACCGGCGACACGGCCAGCACGCCGGGCGTGGCCGCCGCCAGCGCCGCGATGCGCTCCCACTGATCGACCGTGCGCAGACGCTGCGCGCGCGGCTGCACCACCGCCGCCACTTCGCGCTCCGCGCTGGGCGCGACGACGCGCTGGGTGACTTCTTCCAGCGGGCGAATCACCACATGCGCCTGCGAGCCCATCACCCGGTCGATGATGGTCGATTGCAGTTGATTGATGAGCTGGGTCAGAAAGATGATGACCGCCACGCCGCCCGTCACGCCCGCCAGAATCAACACGCTCTGCATGCGCCCCTCGCGCAGAAAACGCAGCGCGACCAGCAGCTCAAACGGCATCCAGCGCGTCCAGGAACTCAGTGCGGGGCGGTGGCGGGCGGCACTCATGGGGACAAGGTGGCTGCCGTCAAACAGCCATTGGTTCGGATCATGTGGGACTCGCTGAAATGAGTTGCGCCAAAGCAGGCCGGTTCGCTGGGAAACGCCCGCATCAGCGCAGCATGCCGGAAGGCACTTCAAAACGCTTGTCGTTGGCCACGACCGGGCCGGGGCGGACGCGGTCGCCGGGCAGGGCTTTTTCGGTTTGCGGAATCACCGGGTCGCCTTGACTCAGGCCGGACAGGATTTCCACCGCGCCCACGCCGCGCAGCCCGAGCTTGAGCGGCACGCGCACCGCCAGCCCGTTTTGTAGCGCCAGCGCCCAGGGCGCTTCGCGGTCGGCGTCGCGCACCGCGCCCGAGGGCAGCACCAGCGTGTCTTTTTTCACGCCGCCCAGGAGTTCGACCGACACCGTCATGTCGGGCCGCAAAAAGGGCGGCGGATTCGGCACGGCGAGGCGCACTTCCACCGTGCCGCGCTGCGGATCGACCGCCGGGGCGATGTAGTTCAGTTGCGCATCGAACGGCTGGCCGGGGTAGGCGTCAGCGACGGCTTTGGCGGGCATGTTGGGCGTCAGCAGGCGCAGGTTTTTTTCATCGACATTGGCGTCGATGCGGGTGCCGCCCTGCGCGGCCAGCGTCAGCAGCACATGGCCGGGCTGGGCCATCGAGCCGGGTTCGGCGCTACGCGTCAAAACCAGCGCATCGACCGGGCTGGTGATGCTCAGGCGCGCCAGCCGGGCCTGCGCCACAGCGACAGCGGCCTGCGCCTGCTCGGTGCGCGAGGCGGCCAGCGTGCGTTCGACGCCGCTGGGCTGGTTGGACTGGGCCTGCACCTGGGCCGATTGCAGCGCGCTGCGGGCGGTGTCGAGAGCGCGCCGGGCTTCGTCGAGCTTTTGCTGGGAAAAGAAACCCTGCGCGACCAGTTCCTGCGTGCGCTCAAAATCGCGCCCTGCGGCGGTGAAGGTCGCCTGCGCCTGCAGCGCGCTTTGCGAGGCAACGGGTGCGGTCACCGTGGCTTGTTGCACGGCGCGGCCCTGCGCTTCAGTCAAGGCGGCGCGGGCTTGCGTCAGGGCGGCGCGGGCTTCGGCGTCCGAGAGGCGGATGAGCACATCGCCCGCCTTGACGCTGTCGCCTTCGCGCACGCGCACTTCGAGGACGGTGGCGGTGACTTCAGCGCCGATGTCCATGCGCGCCGGGGCGTTGAGCCGCCCGGTGGCGACGACGGATTGAACAATGCTGGTGCGCGCCACGGGCACGATTTGCACCAGCGCGCCGCGCCGCCCGGCCAGTACGGCGGTGCCCGCCACGGCCAGCGCCAGCAGCGCCGCAGCGCTCCATTTCACAAGAGGTTTCATGCCGCCAAGCGTAGCAGGTCATCCGGGCGGCAGCGGCGCGGCGGTGGACGGAGACGCCTTTTTGCGGCACTGCGCCGCGCTGGCGGAATTGAAGAAATCAGCGGTCGTAGCGTCCGCGTCCTCCGTCGCCTTCGCGGTAGTCGGGAACGCCGTTGCCGTCGCGGTCGTGGCGCCAGCCGGGGCCGTAGCGATAGCCTCGGGGGTAGGCGGGGGCGGGTGTGACATACACCGGCGCAGGCGTCACATAGACCGGCGCAGGCTGCTCGATCACCACCGGGCGAGCGTAACCCCGGTGAATGGGCAGGGGGTACACGGCGCAGCCCGACAGGCTGGCAGCAGCCAGCAGTGCAATAAGCATTCTCGTTGTCATCAAAAACTCCTCAGCCCCGCTCATCAGGTGGCGGGTGAATGGATTAAACACGCGCCAGGTAAGGCGTGCGTGTCGGTGTGTGCAGGGCGCATGTCTGCTCGTGACGAAATGTATATCCGGCAGACCCAGGCAACCAGTCCGCAGACCAGTCTAATGCCAACGCAAACGCCAGTCCGGCAAGGGCGCTTCTCCTACCGGGGCGGCAGAAAAAACCTTGCGCCGCCCTGCCTGCGGGTGCGCAAGAATGCGGCCACTGGCTGTCACACCACTGGCCTTTTTTCCCACTTTCAGAAGAAGGAGTTTGCGCATGTTCATATCGCTTGAAAAATCCGCCGCCCGTTCTGTCCGTCCTGCCCGTGCGTTCAGCGGCGCGCTGCTGGCTGCGGCGCTGCTCACCCTGAGTCTGGCGCCACCGCTGGCCTGCGCCCAGGGTGCTGGCGGCTCAAGCACGGACAGGGGTGCGGGGAACACCGGCAGTGCAGGCAGCAGCGGCAGCGGTTTAGCCGCTGGCGCGCCCGGCGTCATGAGCGGCACGAGAGCGGCCACCAGCCGCGAAGACATCACCTTGATGAGCGACTTGGCCCAGATCAACATTTCCGAAATTGACAGCGGCAGGCTGGCGCTGGACAAATCGCGCAACCCGGAAGTCAGAAAGTTTGCCCAGCAGATGGTGGACGCACACACGGCGGCGCTGGACGACCTCAAAACGCTGGCGCAAACCAAGAGCGTCACCCTGCCGGAAGAAACCGACCTGCAGCACAAAACGCTGACCACCGCCCTGCGCCTGCTCTCGGGCGACACCTTTGATAGCCAGTACATCAAACGCGTCGGCGTCGGCGACCACGAGCGCACCGTGGCGCTGCTGCAAAAAATCCAGAAAACAGCCAAGGACGCCGACCTCAAAATCCTGGCCGCGAAAACGCTGCCCACCGTTCAGTCGCATCTGTTGATGGCCCGGCAAATGAGCACCACCGCCGGGGCGGGCAAGGCGGACAGCCGTTAAGGCGGCGGCTCGCCCAGGCCAAACACGGCGCTGGCCGGGCGGGTTTCGGGCAGCACATAGACCACGCCCGGCTGGGCGCCAAAAACGGGCTGGATGAACCGGTCATAAAACGCGGCGGGCACATTCACGCAGCCGTAGGTGATGCGCTTGTTGCTCGCGCCCGGCGTCGCCAGGCGCTGCAGGCGGCGCTCGGCCTTGTTGTGGGCGCGCACCCGGTGCATGGAAATGGCCGCATCGTAGCTGAGCCAGACGATGTCTTCGCCCTGAAGGTTGACGCCCGGCTCAGACACAAAACGCCCCGCTGGCGTGGTGCGCTCGCCCGGCATGATGCTTGATAACGCACGCTCGCCGATGCCGGGCACCGAGTCGTCGCCCACGGCCAGCCCGAGCAGCACCGGCGAGACGGCCTGCAGCACCCCGGCGCTGTCAAACACATGCAGCCGGGCGGCTTTTTTGTCGATGACGGCAAACGGCAAGCCTTGGCTGTTGCCGCTGGTGCGAATCCAGGCGGCCAGATTTCGCGCTGCTGGGCTGGCGGTTAAGGCCTGGGCCTGGGTCTGGGTCTGGGTCGGGCGGACGGGCCGGGCTGGTGCTGGTGCTGGCACCGCAATGGCAGACGCCGGTGCTGCAAGTACGGGCGCCTGCGCCTGCGCCGCGCTCAATCCACCCAGCCCCAGCGCGGCCGCCAGCCCTAGCGTCGCGCCACAAGTCGCGCCATGGGCGAATGGTGGATATACCTCGCGCTTGAGAGCGCAGGCTTGAGACGCTTGATACAACACTGACCACGGCAGGCGACTTATCAAATCGGTCGCACAAACCCAAAGAGCGGGAAAGGTTTTCATGTGCCTCCAAAAACATCGCTTCTTACCCATCTTGCGCGAAAAGCCCCGTCCTTCAGGGCGGGGACGCAGAGCGCGGACACCGAAGGTGTCCT
>CAIYKK010000326.1 GCA_903926695.1 uncultured Burkholderiales bacterium | reverse complement strand
CATCAGTTTCACGGTGCAGGGCATGAACGTCATTGCTGTCGCGCTGGCGTATTTTTCTTTTTGTTATCTGGCTGTGTCGGCCGGAAAAATCGGCAATAAGCTGTCGAGGTTTCTCGTCACTGCGTTGGCGACTATTACCATTGGGATCGGATATGTGTTGGGGACCGTTGGATTCCTTGCGCTCATGTTCATGGTTGGGGACTACACCAATCCTCCGCTGCGAACGCTGCATGTGGCTGATAACCTGCATTGTGAAGAAACAGGCTGGGGAATGGCTGCAAGCGATTCTGGCTATACCGTGCATCTCTACAAGCAGTGGCCGATGCTCCCTTTCCTGGAAAAAGAGCTGTCACAGAGCGTGGTCAATGAAACGAATCTAAAAGAGGGTGACAAAGTGGCAACTTGCGAAAGTGTTGCCGCCGAGCATTCTGGTCAAAAACCCCGCTGATCTCTAGCCCTCAAGCGCCTGAATTTTCACGTCATCGCGCCACGCGCATCGACCCGGATGATGTACTGCACGGTGCCCTGCACCAAGCCGCCCGTCACGCCAATCATCACGTCGTGCAGGTTCACGGTCGGGTCGCAGTGGCCGGGAATCAGCCACAGCATGCGGCCCAGTTTGGGCAGGCGGGTGCTGCCAGCGGCGGGCCGCAAAATGCCGTGCTCGTCGCCGCCGTTGAAATAGTCCAGCCCGCTTTCAGCGTCCAGGGCGTGTACCAGCGGCAGGCCCGAGTCGATGGCATGGCTTTTGTGGCCCGCGTCGCACACGGCGTGATCGGTGTGCGTGCTGATCACCTGCGTTTTGACAAACAGCGCGTGTTCAAACTTGGGCTGCGCCGGGTGGCGCTCGTTTTGCGCGTAATCGGCGTCCATGAACATGAACGAACCTGCCTGCAATTCGCCATAAACGCCGCTGGCCGCCTCTAACACCAGCGTGCCCGTGCCCGAGCCGGTGACCAGCCCGACCTTGATGCCCACGGCTTCGATCATGTAGCGCGTGATCATCACTTTGTCCAGAGCGTCGGTGATGGCCTGCAGGCGCTTTTGGGCGCTGCGAATGTGCTGGGCCGCGCCCTGGTAGGCCTGCAGACCGGCAAAGCGCAGGGCCGGATGTTTGCGGATTTCCATTGCCAGCTGCACGGCGGCCTCGCCGGGCTGAACGCCGCAGCGGCCCTGGCCGACATCAATTTCTACAAACACGTCAATCACGGTGGCCCGGCCCGCTTTACTGGCCTGGCGCGCCTCCGTCATGGCTTGGGCCAGCCGCACGATGCCCTCAATGCTGTCCACCGCAATGGCGATTTGCCCACCCAGCGGCGCGACCGCCTGCGTCAGCGCAGCCACGCGGGCGAGTTTGGCGGGCGCAATCACCTCGTTGCTGATGTACACATTGGTGATGCCGCCAGCGACCATGATTTCAGCCTCGGCGGTTTTTTGCACACAGATGCCGACGGCCCCGGCCTTCATCTGCATGTGCGCCAGCGCCACGCTTTTGTGCAGCTTGGCGTGCGGACGCCAGCGGATGGCGTGTTTTTTGGCAAACTCGGCCATGCGCGTCAGATTGCGGTTCATGGCGT
>CAIYKK010000325.1 GCA_903926695.1 uncultured Burkholderiales bacterium | reverse complement strand
GATGACGTACGGGTGGCAGATGCAGTGCGTGCCTTTGGCGGGCGTTGCGTGATGACTTCACCAGACCATCCTTCTGGCTCTGACCGGTTGACCGAAGTAATGAAGCAGGTAGAGGCTGACCTCTATATAAACCTGCAAGGTGATGAACCCTTGGTTCGATCCGATGACATTGCCAAGCTAGCGGCAGCCATGTGGGCCGATCCCGCTGTGCAGGTGGGCACCTTGTGCCACCCCATTTCCACTGAAGAAGCCGCCAACCCCAACACGGTCAAGGTAGTTCTGGCCGCCAATGGCGATGCGCTGTATTTCAGCCGCTCGCCGATTCCTTATCCGCGCGATGCCGAGGTGGCGACCTACCTCAAGCATGTGGGCGTGTACGCCTACCGCCGCGAAGTACTGGCCGCCTATGCCGACCTGCCTCAGCCCATGATGGAGAAGGCAGAAAGTCTGGAGCAGCTGCGCCTGCTGGCCGCTGGCCTGCGCATACGCGCTTTCCAGGTCGAGCCCACCGGCCCCGGCGTGGACACACCCGAGTGTCTGGAAAAAGTCCGCGCCCTGATGGCCGGACACGAGCCCACGCTGGCGGGCGTCAAGCTCGTGATCACCGACGTGGACGGCGTGCTGACCGATGGCGGCATTTATTACGACGCCACCGGCGAATGCCTCAAGCGCTTTCATGTGCGCGACGGCCTGGGCATCCGCCTGCTCGAAGAAAACGGCGTCCGCGTGGCGGTGCTGTCGGGCCGCGATTCGGCCACGCTGCGCAAGCGGGTGGCCGATCTGGGCGTGACGCTGCACCAGTTCGGCATTAAAGACAAGGCAGCGGCCTGCCGCGCACTGATGGCCCAGGCCCAGGCCGAAGCCAGCCAGACCGCCTGCATTGGCGATGACAGCATTGACCTGCCCGCTTTTACGGCTTGCGGCCTGTCCTACGCCGTAGCCGATGCGCCTTCTTATGTGCAGGCGCGTGCCACCGGGGTGCTCAAGACCAGCGGCGGCCACGGCGCGTTCCGCGAACTGGCCGATGCGATTTTGCTGGCCCAAGGCAAGGCGCATGTGTTTGGCTCCGCCGAAGGCTACGCCTCAGTGATGGCGGCGATGGCGCAATAAGCCATCCATCAGGATGAAGGAAAGAAAATGACACAAGCAATCGAACTCGCCCGGCAAGTATTGACGATGGAGATCCAGGCGCTCGAAGCCATGTCCACCCGCATTGATCGGGAGTTTGAAAAAGCCATCGACATCGTTCTCAAAACCACGGGGCGTGTGGTGGTGGTCGGCATGGGCAAGTCCGGCCTGATCGGTAAAAAGATTGCCGCCACGATGGCCTCGACGGGCACGGCGGCGTTTTCGGTACACCCTGGTGAAGCGTTTCACGGCGACCTGGGCATGATTCGCCCCGCCGACGTGGCCCTGATGATTTCCAACAGCGGAGAAACCGAAGAGTTGATCCGCCTGCTGCCCTTTTTGGTGCATCAGAAAAACGCCATCATCGCGCTGACTGGCAAGAAGGATTCGACGCTGGGCCGCCACGCCGATGTGGTGCTCGACGTTTCCGTCGAGCGGGAAGCCTGCAACATCAATTTGGCGCCCACCAGTTCCACCACCGCAACGCTGGTGATGGGGGACGCGCTGGCCGTGGTGCTGTCGATCAAGCGCGGCTTTCAGCCCGAGGACTTTGCCCGCTTCCATCCCGGCGGTAGTCTGGGGCGGCGCCTGCTGACCCGCGTCGCCGACATGATGCACAAGGACAACCTGCCCATTTGCGGCCAGGATGACTCTTTTAAGGATGTTGTGCATGTCATCAACCGGGGCCGTCTTGGACTGGCGCTGGTGATGCAAGAGGACAAGCTACTGGGCCTGATCACCGATGGCGATGTGCGCCGCGCCTTTGACTCAGACCTTGATTACAAGGCGATCACGGCCAGTCAGATCATGACCACCAAGCCAAAGTCAGTCTTGCCTGATGAGCGTTTTTCCGATGCCGAAGCGCTGGTGCGCAGCCAGAAGGTCAATGCGCTGGTGGTCAAATCCCCCGAGGGTAAGGTCATCGGCATTCTCCAGATTCACGACCTGATTGCCGACGAGCCTATTCTCTGACGGCTGAAGGCGTTGGCCGGTTGGTTTTCACCGGCTGCGCCCCGCTTTATAGTGGCCGCCCATTTTGCCGCTGGAGGCGCTGGCCAGTGCCAGCCGCGCCATCGCCGTGCCCACATGGGCGTGGGTGATGGCCAGGCCCAGCGCGTCGGCGGCATCTTTTCCCGGCAGCGACGGCAGCCTTAAAAGACGCATCACCATTTCCTGCACTTCGGCCTTGCCCGCTTTTCCGTAACCAGCGACGGCTTTTTTCATCTGCAGGGCGGTGTATTCGGCTACGGGCAGATCGGTCGAAACCAGCGCCGTGATGCAGGCGCCGCGTGCCTGGCCCAGCAGCAGCGTGGCCTGCGGGTTGACGTTGACAAACACGATTTCCACCGACGCCGCGTCCGGCTGGTAGCGCTG
>CAIYKK010000324.1 GCA_903926695.1 uncultured Burkholderiales bacterium | reverse complement strand
GCTTTAACAAGTCACACGCCGCCGCTTATTCGCTGCTGGCGTACCACACGGCTTGGCTGAAAGTGCATTACACGGCGGAGTTTTTCTGCGCCAACATGACGCAGGAAATGGACGACACCGACAAGCTCAAGGTGCTCTATGAGGATGCAGCCACTTTCAATATCACCTTCGAGCCGCCCGATATCAATAGCGGCACCTACCGCTTCGAGCCGGTCAGCGACAAGGTGATTCGCTATGGCTTGTGCGCCATCAAAGGCACGGGGCGGCAGGCGATTGACGCCATCGTCGCGGCCCGCAAAGAGGGCGGGGCGTTCACGTCGTTTTATGATTTTTGCGTGCGCGTGGACCGCAGCAGGATGAACAAACGCACGGTCGAGGCGCTGATCAAGGGCGGCGCGTTTGACAAGATTCACCTGAATCGCGCCGAGCTGCTGGCCTCAGTCGAGCGCGCTTTTGAGTTTGCCGCCACGACGCAGGCCAACGCCAACCAGAGCGGTTTGTTTGACATGTCGGATTCGCACGCGGCCAGCACGCAGGAGCCGCCGCTGGTCGAAATGCCCGCTTTTGGCGTCAAGGCGCGGCTGGTGCTGGAAAAGACGGCGATTGGCTTTTACCTCTCTGGCCACCTGTTTGACGAGGTGGTCGAGGAGGTGCGCCAGTTTGCCAAGCGCAGCATTGCCGACATGAACGAGTCGCGCGATCAGCAATTGCTGGCGGGCATTGTGGGCGATTTTCGCGTCATCAACGGCAACCGGGGCAAGATGATCATTTTCAAGCTCGATGACAAGAGCGGCTCGCTCGAATGCTCGGTTGATGAAAACCTGTACAACGCCCAGCGCAATTTGATCAAAGACGACGAGCTGGTGATTGTGCAGGGCACGCTGCAGCCGGGTTCGGAGCGTTTTGGGCGGCGTTTTAAAGTCACGCAGGTCTGGGGGCTGGAGATGGCGCGCTGCCGGTTTGGCAAATTTTTGCGCGTGCAGGTGGACAGAAGGCCGGGAGCTACGCCGCCCGCGATAGCGCAACTGTTCAAAAATTTTCCGCCCCAGTGCGAGCCGTCTGACAATGGTGATTTGATGCGTGGTCTGAGTGTGCGGCTGTCGCTGATTTACCCCGATTTTGTCGCCGACGACAAGGTGCGAATGGACGGGGCGAGGTTTTTTCCCAGCGATGCCGCGCTGGCGAGCTGGCAGGCGCAAGCCGATCAGGGGCTGGTGAAAATCGTTTACGAGTGAGCGCCAGCCGCCGGGTCGGCGCTAATTGGGCTTGAACTGGATGATCATCGGCGAGGGAACCCGGCCATCAATATCGCGTGGCAGCGAGCCGGTGCGCACGATGGCTTTCATCACCGCGTCGTCCCAGGCCGAGTTACCGCTGGACTTGAGCAGGCGCTGGCTCATGATGGTGCCGTCCGGCGTGGTGCTCACCTCGACTTCAGCAGTGGGGTTACCGGTGATTTCCTCGGTAAATACCACGTTGGGCAAAACCCGTGCCCTAACTTTGCCCGCGTAGCCCTTTGACGGGCCGCTGGAGTTGGCGGCAGTGCCGTTGCCCTTGCTGTTGTTCGCCGCATCAGCCATGCTCATGATGCGCCTGACGGCTTCCTGGTGCTGCTTTTCCTTGTCGGCAACGGCGGCGGCCTGCTTTTGTTTTTCTGCGGCGGTGGACGCGGCAACTGCTGCTGCGATGGCGAGCTTTTGTTTTTCCAGCTCTTTGGTTTCCTGCTTTTTGGCTTCGAGCTTTTTATCGGCGGCTTTGTCGGCCAGCTCCTGTTTGGCTTTGAGGTCTTTTTCTTTTTTCTTTTGAAGCTCTTTGTCTTGCTGGGCCTGCAGTTCGGCTTGCTGCTGTTCACGCAGTTTTTCGGCTTTGAGTTCGGCTTCTTTTTGCTGCTTAAGCAGCTTGCGTTTTTTCTCCTGCTCCAGCGCGATGTCGGCCTCGCGCTGCGCCGGGGTCGGCTTGGCCAGAGGCACCTTGATGGGAGCGGGGAGCGGGACGGCTGGATGCGGCACCGGGCGGGGTGCTGGCGGCGCGGCTTCAGCGGGCTGAGGCTCGGCGGGCTGGGGTTCAGCGGCGGGCGGCGGCGGCGTTTCAACCGCTTTGGGTGCGGCCTGCTGCGCGGTGCTGCTCCACAACTCGGCTTCAAACGAAGCCGTTTCTTCGCGCTTCCAGTGGACGCCCCAGGTCAGGGCGGCGATCAGCATGATGTGCGCAAGCAGCGCCAGCGCCAAGGCGCGCAGCGACACCTTCTCGCGCGGCGGGACAAACTCGGAGCGTTCTGAGGCAGTGCTATACATGGCGGGATAACAGAAAAAGCCTGCGTGTCAGCGCCTGCATCACTTGCCCGTCTGCACCGACAGGCCCACGCGCGAGATGCCCGCTTTCTGCAGCTCGCTCATAACCTTGACCACGGTTTCATACTTGATCGACTTGTCGGCGGCAATCACGACGGGCACGGCCTCGTCGCCCTTGGCCTGCACGCCGGGTTCCATCTTCACGAGGTCGGCGGCGATGGTGGCGGTGGTGCTGGGCGTGGCCGTCGCCTTGGCGTTGCGCTTGATTTCGACGGCTTCATCCTTGCGGATCTGGATCAGTAGCGGGTCGTGCGGCTGCTTGGGCACCTTGGCCTTGCCGACGCTGGGCACGGCAATCATGCTGGGCGTGATCAGCGGCGCTGTCACCATAAAAATGATGAGCAGCACCAGCATGACATCGATAAACGGCACCATGTTGATTTCGCTGATGGTGCGGCGGCCCCGGCCGCGTGAGCTGACTGCTGGCATGGCGCTCCTTTGCTGCGGTTGACGGACTCAGTGCCCGGAGGCCGATTGACCCGAGAGCGACTGCGATCCCAGGTTGCGCTGCAGGATGTTGGAGAACTCTTCAATGAATGTCTCCAGCCGGTTGGCGATGCGGTCGATGTCGTGCGCAAAGCGGTTGTAAGCGACGACCGCCGGAATCGCGGCAAACAGGCCAATGGCCGTAGCCACCAGCGCTTCGGCAATGCCCGGCGCGACGGTCGAGAGCGTCACCTGCTCCAGCGCCGCCAGCCCGGTGAAGGCGTGCATGATGCCCCAGACCGTGCCGAACAGGCCAACGTAAGGCGACACCGAGCCGACCGTGGCCAGAAACGACAGGTTCGATTCAATCGCGTCCATCTCGCGCTGGTAGCTGGCGCGCATGGCGCGGCGCGCACCGTCCATCAGCGCGCCCGCGTCGGTGATCTTGCGCTCGCCCAGTTTTTCGGATTCGCGCATGCCGCTGGCAAAAATGCGCTCCATCGCGCCCGACGTTTTGGCGTTTTGCGCCGCTGCGGAAAACAGGTCTTTCAGACTGGTGCCGGACCAGAACTGCTTGTCAAATTCATCGTTGAGCTGCTGGGCCTGCTTGAGCGTGACGATCTTGCGGAAAATCGCGGTCCAGCTAGCAATGGACACGCCCACCAGCAGGGCCACCACAAGCTGAACCACCCAGCTGGCATGGAGCAAGAGGGTGACAATCGAAAAATCTTGGGTCATGAAAAGCGCTTTTTAAGAAGTTGTCAAGCTGGCAAGAATCGAAGCGGGAATGCGCGTGGGCTGCATGCTGGCCGCCTGAACCCAGCCAATGCGTATCGTACCCTCGCACAGCAAAGTGGCTGACTGTACACCGGCAGCTTCAGTTTTGAGCAGCGCCTGCTGGGCGATTAGCAGAGAAGCGCGGCCCGCCTTGAGCGTGCAGGCGGTGACGATCAGCGCGTCGTCCAGACGCGCCGGGCGGTGGTAGTGCAACTGCGCATCGGTCACGACAAACATGCCGCCGGTCTCGTCCTTGAGGCGCTGCTGGCCCAGGCCCAGCGAGCGCAGCCATTCGGTGCGCGCCCGCTCAAAAAATTTCAGGTAGTTGGCGTAAAAAACAATGCCGCCCGCGTCCGTGTCTTCCCAATAAACGCGCACCGGCCACTGGAAAAGGTTCGCGTTGGGCGCGTTGTCAGCGCCTGCGGTTTGCGTATCAGCCAAGGGCCGACTCCAGCCGCGCCACGGCTTCCTTGAGCTGCGCCATCGAATTGGCCGTCGAAAAGCGCACAAACTGCTCGGGCGCAGCGTGGCCGAAATCGCGCCCCGGCGTGATAGCCAAGTGCGCCCGCTGCATCAATTCAAACGCAAAGTCCCAACTGCCGCTCACGCCCAGTTTGGCGGCGGCCTCGGTGCAGTCGGCATAGGCGTAAAAAGCGCCGTCCGGCAGCACCGGCACTTTTAAACCCAGGCGGTTGAGTTCGGGAATGAAGTAGTCACGCCGGGCTTTGAATTCGGCGCGGCGGCGTTCGTATTCAAGCAGGCTTTCAGGCTCGAAGCAGGCCAGCGCGGCGTGCTGCGCCACGGTGCTGGGACAAATAAACAGGTTTTGCGCAATGCGCTCAATGACGGGCGCCAGCGCTTCGGGCACCACCAGCCAACCCAGACGCCAGCCGGTCATGCTGAAATATTTGCTGAAACTGTTGATGCTGATGACGCTCTGGCCCAGCTCGCCCGGCATCGCCAGCGCCGAATGGCCGAAGCGCTCTTCATAGCTCAGGCCGAGGTAAATCTCGTCGATCAGCGTGATGCCGCCCCGGCTGTGAACAAATTCGTGAATGCGCCGCAGCTCGTCGGGCGCAATCGAGGTGCCGGTCGGATTCGACGGCGAGGCCAGCAGCACGCCGCGTGTTTTGTCGTTCCAGGCGGCTTCGACTTTTTCGCGGGTGAGCTGGAATCGCTCTTGGGCGGTGGTCGGAATCAGCATGGCGCTGCCTTCTGCGGCGCTCACAAAATGCCGGTTGCACGGGTAGCTGGGGTCGGGCATCAACACTTGGTCACCGGCCTCGATCAGTGCGAGACAGGCCAGTTGCAGCGCGGCGGACGCGCCAGCGGTGATGATGATGCGGCCCGGTGCCACTTGCGCGTTGAAGCGGCTGGCGTACCAGTCGCTGATGCGTTCGCGCAGCGCGGGCAGGCCGGTGGCGGCGGTGTATTGCGTGTTGCCCGCCGCAATCGCCCGGCTGGCCGCTTCTTGCACCAGCGGCGGCGCGGTGAAGTCCGGCTCGCCGATGTTCAAAAAGATCATCGGCGAGGCGCTGCCCGCCACCTGCTGGGCCAGCGCGCTCGCGGCCTTGGCGACTTCCATCACATAAAAAGGCTCAATGCGCTGGGCGCGCCGGGCGATTCTCACGGCGGCCAGCTTAACGGGCCTGATCGGCGGCAACTTCTGACGGGCGCAGCGAGGGCGCGAGCTGGTGCAGCACGCCGTTGACGTATTTGTGCCCGTCGGTGCCGCCGAAAGCCTTGGCCAGCTCGATGCACTCGTTGATGACGACGCGGTAAGGCACGTCCGGGCAGTGCGTGAATTCATAAGCGCCAATCCACAGCACAGCGTGCTCGACCGGCGAAATCTCGCTCATCTTGCGGTCCAGCAGTGGCAGGATGTTGGCGTCCAGCGTTTCGGCGGCTTCGATGCAGCCGTGCAGCAGGGCGTTGTAATGCGCGGCGTCGGCCTTGTGAAAGCCGACCAGATCGCGGGTGAAGGAGTCGATGGCGCTGGCCTCGTTGTGCGCGACCAGATGCTGGTACAGCGCCTGCATGGCAAATTCGCGGGCGCGGGTGCGGGCTGATTTATCCGCCGCCTTTTTCGCGCCGGTGTCGGTCAGGCCGGTGCGGGTTTGCGGGGGACGTTTGGGTTTGAGAGTGGGTTCAGCCATAGAGCGCCTGTTTAAGTCAATCGGGATTTCGGGGGCAAGCAGGGCTTGGGAATTACATCAGTTCGTGGAGCAAATTGGCCATTTCGACGGCCACACGGGCCGCGTCGCGGCCTTTTTCTTCCTGGCGGGCGATGGCCTGGTCCATGTTTTCGACGGTCAGGATGGCGTTGGCAATGGGCAATTGGTAGTCCAGCCCGAGGCGCGTGACGGCGGCGCCGCTTTCGTTGGCCACCAGTTCAAAATGGTAGGTTTCGCCGCGAATGATGCAGCCGAGCGCGATCAGCGCGTCGTACTCTTCGCTTTCGGCCATTGCCTGCAGTGCGCAGGCCACTTCGAGCGCGCCGGGCACCACGACGTGCGTGATGCTGCCTTCGTCCACGCCGAGCGCGGCCAGCTCGCTCAGGCAGGCTTGCGCCAGCGCGTTGGTCACGCTTTCGTTGAAGCGCGCCTGCACGATGCCGATGGCGAGTTCCTGGCCGTTGAGGTTGATGGCGTGGCCTTTTTCTGCATACTGCATGTTGAGTTTCCTTGAGCGAGGGGGTTATTTTTTGTCAGTTTTGTCGATGTAGCCAACGATTTCCAGGCCGTAGCCGGTCATGCTGGGCATGCGGCGCGGGTTGCCCATCAGCTTGAGCTTGTGGGCGCCGCATTCGCGCAAAATTTGCGCGCCTACGCCGTAAGTGCGCAAGTCCATGCGCCCGCGTGCCGGGGCTTGGGCCGCTTTGGCCGTGCCTTCAAACTGCGCCATGAGTTGCGCGGCATTTTCGCCGCAGTTGAGCAGCACCACCACGCCCCGGCCTTGGTCGGCCATGTATTGCAGGCTTTGGTCCAGGCTCCACGAGTGCATGGCGCGGCCCGTCTCCAGCAAGTCCAAGATCGACAGCGGCTCGTGGACGCGGGCGGCGACCACCTCGTCAGCGGCCCACTGGCCCTTGACCAGCGCCAAGTGCAGGCTCTGGCTGGTGTTGTCTTTAAAAGCGTGCGCGGTGAATTCGCCAAAGGCCGTTTGCAGCGTGCGGCTGCCGACTTTTTTGATCAGCGAATCATTGCGGCTGCGGTGCGCAATCAAATCGGCAATGGTGCCGATTTTCAGGCCGTGTTCGGCGGCAAATAGTTGCAAGTCCGGCAG
>CAIYKK010000323.1 GCA_903926695.1 uncultured Burkholderiales bacterium | reverse complement strand
TGCCTGCAAGCCCTTGTCCGAACGGGGCGCGCCGGGGCTGGTCTAATAGCGTCAATTCCGTCCGCCTCTGGACGGCTGTAAGGCTGGCTGCCACAAGGGCGGCCTTGATACACCAATGCAAGCTCAATTCACCCCAGTTTCCCCTTTCGCCCAGGTGCCGTTATGGCGCCAGCTCCAGGGCGCCGCCTCCGTCTTGATGGCCGTGCGCGACGGCCAATCCATGACGCCCGCCCTCGACGACGTGGACGCCGCACTGCGCCCCGGCGTGCAGGCGCTGGCCTTTCACACGCTACGCTGGCTGGGCCGCGCCGAAGCGCTGCGCCAGCAACTCGCCAAACGCCCGCCGCCGCCCGAAGCCGACGCGCTGCTGTGCGTGGCGCTGGCGCTGTGCTGCTCGCAAGCGGGTGACACGCCTTACACCGCTCACACGCTGGTCGATCAGGCGGTCGAAGCGGCCAAGCGCAGCGAAGCCACGCAGCACCAGGCCAGCTTTATCAACGGCTGCCTGCGCCGCTTTCTGCGCGAGCAGCCCGAGCTGATGGCGCTGAGCGAAAAAAGCCCGCAAGCCGTCTGGAACCATCCGCAGTGGTGGATAGACCGCGTTCGCAAAGACCATCCGGCCCAGTGGCAGGCGATTTTGCAGGCCAACAACACCCAGGCACCGCTGATTCTGCGCATCAACCCGCGCAAAACGACGCAGGCCGATTACCTGCATGCGCTGGCGCTGGCGGGCATCAACGCCGATCCGGTCGGCCCGCACGGCGTGGTTTTGATGTCGGCCCGGTCGGTTCCTTCGCTGCCCGGTTTTGCGCAGGGACATTTTTCGGTGCAGGACGCCGCTGCCCAGCTGGCCGCGCCGCTGCTGCTCGACGGCCTGACGGCACCGGGCGGAGCGCGCCTCAACATCCTCGACGCCTGCGCCGCGCCCGGCGGCAAAACCGCCCATCTGCTCGAACTGGCCGACGCCGATGTCACCGCGCTGGACATCGACCCGCGCCGCTGCCAGCGCATCGCCCAAAACCTGCAGCGCCTCGGTCTGCAGGCGCACATCGTGGCTGGCGACGCCGCACGGCCCGCCGACTGGTGGGACGGGCGGCTGTACGACGGCATTTTGCTCGACGCGCCCTGTACCGCCTCGGGCATCGTGCGGCGTCACCCGGATGTGCGCTGGCTGCGTCGGCCCACCGACATTGCCCAGCTCGCCGCCATCCAGGCCCAATTGCTGGAAACGCTCTGGCCGCTGTTGGCGCCGGGCGGGCAGATGGTCTATTGCACCTGCTCGGTGTTCAAAGCCGAGGGCGAGCAGCAAATGCAAACCTTTGTCAGCGGCCACGGTGACGCGGTCCTGCTGGCTTCGCCGGGGCATTTGCTGCCTTCGGGCGGTGCCGGGCAGGCGGCTTTGCCGGACAATTTGCTGCGTGAGCATGACGGTTTTTATTACGCCCGCCTTCAAAAACGCCCTTGAGATGCTGGCGCGCTTTTTTCTGGGCTGGAGTCTGTGCCTGCTGCTGGCGGGCACCGGCACGGGCGCGGCAGCGGCCACCAGCATCACGCAGGTGCGGGCCGAGCGCGCGGATGACGGAATTTCTCTGTCAGCCCAGATTCAATTCGAGCTGCCGCCGGTGGTGGAAGACGCTTTGCTCAAGGGAATGCCGGTATTTTTTGTGATGGAGGCCGACATTTACCGCGACCGCTGGTACTGGAGTAACCCGCGTGTGAGCAGCGCCGCACGGACCGTGCGCCTGGCCTACCAGCCGCTGACCCGGCGCTGGCGCGTCAACATGGTCACGGGGCTGATCACCAGCTCGTCGGGCCTGCGCGCCACGCTGAGCCAGCACTACGACACCCTGCCCGAAGCGCTGGCTGCTATTCAGCGGGTGGCGCGCTGGCGCATTGCCGATGCCGCAGAAGTGGAGCCGGACGCTTTGTACCTGCTGGACTTTAATTTCCGGCTCGACCTGTCGCAGCTGCCGCGCCCTTTCCAGATTGGCGTGTCCGGGCAGCGCGACTGGATCATTGCGGCCAGGGTCAAAGACCAGCTCAAGCTGGGGCTGGCAGCGCCAAACACGGCACCGGTGCCCGCACCCGCTGTTTCAGCTTCGGCCTCTGTCTCCGCCACGGCAGCCCTGCCCGCCGCCAGCGCCAGTACAGAAAGCAATAAATGACAAGATTTGGCAGCCTGATCCGCCTTAAAAGCAGCGCCGCGTTCCGCTGGAGCCTGGGCATGGGCGTCGGCATTGTGGTGGCGCTGGGGCTGGTGCTGCTGTTTTTGCTGACGCAGGCGACGGACAACCGCCAGCTCTACGAGCGCAATTACGTGCTGCTGTTTCGCCTGAACGTGGCGGTGGCGAGCCTGTTGGTGCTGCTGATTGGCTGGATGGCGGTGCGCCTGGCGCTGCGGCTGCGCCGAGGGCGTTTTGGCAGCCGCCTGTTGATCAAGTTAGCGGCGATTTTTGCGCTGGTCGGGCTGCTGCCCGGCTTGATGATTTATGTGGTGTCTTACCAGTTCGTCTCGCGCTCGATTGAAAGCTGGTTTGACGTGGAAGTCGAAGGCGCGCTGGCCGCTGGCCTGAATCTGGGCCGCGCCACGCTGGACACGCTGGCCGCCGATCTGGGCAACAAAACGCGCCAGGCCGCCATTCCGCTGGCCGAAGTGCCCGAGCTGCTGGTGGGCGTGTCGCTGGAGCGCCTGCGCGAGCAGCTCTCGGCCAGCGACGTAGCGCTGTGGAGTGCGTCGGGCCAGCTCATTGCCAGCGCGGGCACGTCGCAGTTTTTGCTCCAGCCCGAGCGGCCCTCGGCGCAGCAACTGCGCAGCGCCCGCACCCAGCGCGTCACCACCCAGATTGAAGGTCTGGACGAGGTGGCGCCCGGCGGCAACGGCGAACTCGATACCGACGCCCATCCGGGGCCGCCCGCGCCCGGCACCGCCACGGTTCCGCGTGTGAAGGCCATTGCCGTCGTGAACAACACCAGCCTGAGCGTGCTCGGGCAGTCGCGCTTTTTGCAGGTCACCGCCGCGCTGCCGCCCGGTCTGGTGGCCAATGCCATTGCCGTGCAGGAGGCCAACCGCGAATACCAGGAGCGGGCGCTGGCACGCGGCGGCCTGCGCAAGATGTACATCGGCACCTTGACGTTGAGCCTGTTTCTGGCCGTGCTGGGCGCGGTGGTGCTGGCGGTGATTCTGGGTAATCAATTGGCCAAGCCGCTGCTGCTGCTGGCCGAAGGCGTGCGGCAGGTGGCGCAGGGCGACCTCACGCCCAAGGCCGCGTTGCAGGGCCGCGACGAGCTGGGCGGGCTGACCCGCTCTTTTGCCGACATGACCCAGCAGCTCGCCGACGCCCGCTCGGCGGTGCAGCACAGCATGAACCAGGTCAACGCCTCCCACGCGAATCTGCAGACCATTCTGGACAACCTGACCGCCGGCGTCATCGTGCTCGATGTCGGCGGGCGGCTGCAGTCGAGCAATCCGGGCGCCAACCGCATCCTGCGCGCCCCGCTGGAAGACTACCAGGGCCAGCCGCTGGGCGAGGTGCCGGGGCTGGAAGTGTTTGCCAAAGAGGTGCTGGCCCAGTTTGCCGATTACCTCAGCAGCCACAACACGCCGCAGACGCTGGCGCATTGGCAGCAGTCTTTCGAGCTGCACGCCGGGCACGGCGCCAGCGACAAGGCCATCACGCTGATTGCACGCGGTGCCAAGATGCCCGGCACCGAAGAATATCTGCTGGTGTTCGACGATATTTCCGACATGGTTTCGGCCCAGCGGGCGCAGGCCTGGGGCGAGGTGGCGCGCCGCTTGGCGCATGAAATCAAAAACCCGCTCACGCCGATTCAGCTCTCCGCCGAGCGTCTGGAGATGAAACTCACCGGCAAACTCGGCCAGACAGAACAGGCGCTGCTCAACAAGTCCGTCAAAACCATCGTCGATCAGGTGGACGCCATGAAGCGGCTGGTGAACGAGTTCCGCGACTACGCCAGATTGCCCGCCGCTGAACTCACGCCGGTCGATCTGAACGTGCTGGTTAGCGAGGTGATGCAGCTTTATCCCAGCGACAACGCCGTCGTGCCGGTGTCCGTCGAACTCGATCCGCAGGTCCGGCTAATCCAGGGCGACGCCCAGATGCTGCGCCAGGTCATCCACAACCTGCTGCAAAATGCCCAGGACGCACAGGAAGGCAAAAGCGGTGCGTTGGTGGTGCTCAAAACCGACTACTCCGAAACCTCCCGCCGCGTGCGCCTGACGGTGCGCGACAATGGCAGCGGTTTTCCCGATCACATCCTCAAGCGCGCCTTCGAGCCCTACGTCACCACCAAGGTCAAAGGCACCGGGCTGGGGCTGGCCGTGGTGAAGAAAATCGCCGACGAACACGGCGCACGCATCGATATCAGTAACCGCGTGGCCGAGGGTGTGGTTCAAGGGGCACAAGTGTCGTTATCATTCGCGCTGGCGGCTTGACAGGGCTCGCCTCAGCACCGATCAAAAAATTCACCCTATCATCAACACATCGTCAACAACAGGCAGGACAGCAGTTCAATCATGGCAAATATTCTGGTGGTCGATGACGAGCTGGGCATACGCGACCTGCTCTCAGAAATTCTCAATGATGAGGGACACCAGGTTGACCTCGCTGAAAACGCCGCGCAGGCGCGCACGGCCCGCGCTGCTGCCCGGCCCGATCTGGTGCTGCTCGACATCTGGATGCCCGACACTGACGGCGTGACGCTGCTCAAGGAGTGGTCCGCCAGCGGCCTGCTGACCATGCCGGTCATCATGATGAGCGGCCACGCCACCATCGACACGGCGGTCGAGGCCACCCGCATAGGCGCGATGGCGTTTCTGGAAAAACCCATCACGCTGCAAAAGCTGCTCAAGGCCGTCGAGCAGGGGCTGGCCCGAAACCTGGCGCGCCCCGTTGTCAGCGCCGCGCCCAGCCCGGCGGTGTACGCCGCCGATCCCGGTGCCGAAGCCCCGCAGCCCAGCGGCGTGGTGATGGCAGTCATCGACCGGGGGCCGCAGGCGACGCAGAGTTTTTTGCTCGAAAAGCCCCTGCGCGACGCGCGCGACGAGTTTGAAAAAGCCTATTTTGAGTTTCATCTGACCAAAGAAGGCGGCTCCATGACCCGCGTGGCCGAAAAGACCGGCCTGGAGCGCACCCATCTGTACCGCAAATTGAAGCAGCTCGGTGTCGATCTGAGCCGTGGCAAGCGCGGAACCTGAATTTCCTGCCGCTCGGGCGGAAAAACCGCTTCTGAGCTGGTATATAATTTAAAGCTCAGGCCCGGTAGCTCAGTCGGTAGAGCAGAGGATTGAAAATCCTTGTGTCGGTGGTTCGATTCCGCCCCAGGCCAC
>CAIYKK010000322.1 GCA_903926695.1 uncultured Burkholderiales bacterium | reverse complement strand
ATTCATTTGCTCGTCGGTGATGTACAGCGCCACGCGGGCAATGTGCGCGGCGGCCTCGTCGATCTCAATGCCGTAGAACTGGCTGACCGTCACGCGGATTTGCGTTTTCACGTCCAGCAAACCGGCTTGTTTGCCCCAAATCGCTTCAATCACGTCGTGTTCGAGTCGCCGCAGCTCTCGGTAGGCAATCACCAGAAAGTTGCCGCAGCCGCAGGCCGGATCTAAAAACTTCAGCGTGGCGAGCTTGTTGTAAAACGCCGTCAGCGTCTTTTTGCCATCGCGGCGGAATTGGGCGGCTTCAAACTCGGCGCGCAGGGCGTTTAAAAACAGCGGCTCGATGACGCGCAAAATGTTGCGCTCGCTGGTGTAATGCGCGCCCAGTTCGCGGCGGCTGGCGGTGCGCTGGTGCGGCGAGGTTTTGTCGGGCGCGCTCTCGCCGCTGTGTTCGAGCACGCCTTGAAACATCGCGCCAAAAATCGCGGGCGATATCTGGCTCCAGTCCAGATCGACCGTGCAGTTGAGCAGCAACTGGCGCATGGGGCCGTCAAAAATCGGAATCTGGCCGCGCTCTTTGAACAGGTCGCCGTTGACGTAGGCGAATTTGTCAATCGTCTGGCCCCTGACCGTTCTTTGGCGGCGCGCTTCGGGAATGCTCAAAATCTGGTCGAACAGCACGTCCAGCGTGCCGCGTAAATCCGTGCCGTCGGGCTTGCTCTGCGCCAGCAGGCGCGTGAACATTTGCTTTTCGCCAAAAATCCCGGTGTCGTCGGCAAACAGGCAAAACAGCAGCCGCGTCAAAAACACTTCCAGATCGTGCCCGACAAAGCCCGATTCCAGGAGCGCCTCGTGCAGCAGCGCAATGGCGTAGGCGGCGTTGCGGTTGACCAGGGATTCTTCGACAAACTCGCTTTCCTGCCCGGCCAGAAACATAAACACTTCGGCGTGCTGGGGCAGATCTTGCAAGCTGCATTCAAACTCCTTGCCGTCCGCCGTCTGGTACAGGCGAAAGCGGGCAAAGTCGCAGGTCAGGATGTACGGCGGCGCGTCTTCTTCGAGGCGCAGCACGTAGTCGCTGACCTGGCGAAAAGCCCGGTCCAGCGCCGCGCCGCGCGATTTCATCTCGGTAATCAGCTTGCCGGGAATGTAGCCGTCGATGAAATTTGTGGTTTTGCGGAGGCTTTTGACGCGGTGTTCAAACAGCCGCGCCTTGCTGCCGGAAATGCCGAAGCACTGGTAAAACGCAATCTGAAAATCCTGCGCCTGTTGCTTTTCGTCGCTGGCATCGGCGTATTCGACGGCAAATGCGGCGAGTCGGCGGCGTACTTCTTTGATATCAATGGCCATAAGTTTTCTGTTCAAGGGTGATGAGTCATCGTAGCGGGTTTGCTCACTGCAGCAGCGCCAGCGCGTACAGCGCCAGCCCGATCAGCCCGCCGACCACGGTGCCGTTGATGCGGATGAACTGCAAATCGCGCCCGACGTTGAGTTCGAGTTGATGTACCAGCCGCTGGTCGTCCCAGGCTTTGACGGTCTGGGCGATGTGCTCGGTCATGCCGGTGCGCAGGCTGGCCGCCAGGTGCCCGGCGGCTGAGAGCAAATGTTCATTCAGCGCGTCGCGCAGGCTGGCGTCCCCGGCGAGTTGCTGGCCGACGGTCTGCAGCGCGCTTTGAACGTAGTGCGCCAGCGTCGAATTGTCGGCGGCCAGATTGGTGCGCAGCAGTTGGCGGATGTCACCCCACAGCGAGGCGACGTAGCGCTGCACCGCCGGGTCGTTGATGGCGCGCTCTTTCATGTCATGCACCGAGGCGATCAGCGCCGGGTCGTTGCGCAGGCGCTCGATGAACTCCTTGAGCCACGCTTCGTAGCGCTGGCGCACCGGGTGGCCGGGCTGGGCCAGCACGTCGCGCAGCTCGGCCAGCATGGAGGCGCTGAGTTTGTCGGCCAGCCCGTCGGCCAGATCGGGCACGTTGGCCACCAGTTCCAGCGTGCCGATGATTTTGGGCCACTCTTTGCGGGCGTGTTTGAGCATCAGCTGCGCCACCTTGGCTTTCACCTCGTCTTGCATCAAAAACTCCGAGACTTTGAGCAGGCTGGCATCGAGCAATTGATGGTGGCGGCCATTTTGTGTGAGCAGCCCCAGCACCTCGCCCGCCGTGGGCGCAGCGTCCCAGCGCCGCGCCTGCTCGACAATCAACGCCAGTGTGGCTTTTTGCAGACGCTCGTCGTCAAAAGTGTCCAGCAAACCCAGCGCCCAGCGCTGCGCCTGCGCCACCCAGGCGCTCACGCGCTCGGGGGCGGTCAGCCACTCGCCGAGGCGGCGGGCGGGGTCCAGCGCGGTGAGTTTGGCCAGAATCACCGCCGGGTCGAGAAAATGGTCGCGCACAAATTCGGCCAGCCCGTCGGCAATGCGCGCCTTGCTCTGAGGAATGATGGCGGTGTGCGGAATTTTCACGCCCAGCGGGTGCCGAAACAGCGCCACCACCGCAAACCAGTCGGCAATCGCGCCGACGGCGGACGCTTCGCAAAAGGCGCGCACCCAGCCCCAGCCGCCCGCGCCGCCCATGACGTGCGCCAGCGCCAGCCCGGCGAGGGAAGCGAGCAGCAGCGACGCGGCCAGCCATTTCATGCGCGTGAGCGAGGCGACACGCGGGTCGGGCGCAGGCGGTGGCGGGGGTGAAAACAGGGTCATGACAGGCCGATCTCAAAGGAAAATAAACACATAACCCTATGCAAATTTTGCATAACTTTTGGCCGTAAGTTTGAAGTCAAATCCGGGCGAACTTCTTAAAATGTGCCCTTCCGGCCAACATGCAAAAGCATGAAAAGCACGGCAGGCAGTTTTTTAAAGAAGTATGCCTGTCACAGCGCTGGTGCCGCACCCGGCGGCCAGACGGTTTGAGTTGAAATGGCCGCAAGCCTCATTTTGAAAAATGTTCCCCCGCCGCAGTGCCTTCAAGACTGTAGCGGCCCGGCATTTCCCGAAATCATGTTTTTTAACCTTGGAGTTTTT
>CAIYKK010000321.1 GCA_903926695.1 uncultured Burkholderiales bacterium | reverse complement strand
GCCAACGCCAACGCCAACGCCAACGCCAACGCCTGAGCCGGTGCCAATGCCCCCCGCGCCGCCTGTCCCCGCGCCCGCTCCGGCCCCAGCCGCCGAGCCGCTGGCCGCGCTGTCTGACGCCTGGCTGGTGCCGCGTTCGTGGGTGCTGGTGGTGTCCGGGCTGGCCGCCGCCGGGCTGTTAAGCAGCGGCCTGCTGTGGCAAAAGCTCGACACCATTCAGGAAGAGCTGGCCCGGCGCGCCACCGACTCCAGCGCCCAGTCCATCGAAGCGCGCACCCTGGCCCGCGAAGCGCAGACGGTTTCGCGTGAGCTGTCCGGGCGCCTGGCGCTGCAGGAAACCCGTCTGAGCGAAGTCAGCTTGCAGCGCACCCAGCTCGAAGAGCTGATCCAAAGCCTGTCGCGCTCGCGTGATGAAAATCTGGTCGTCGATGTGGAATCCGCCTTGCGGCTGGCCCAGTAGCAGGCGCAATTGACCGGCAGCGCCGAGCCTTTGCTGGCCGCGCTCAAGTCCGCCGATCTGCGCCTGACGCGGGCGGCCCAACCGCGCCTCAATCCCCTGCAGCGCGCCATTTCCCGCGACATTGACCGCATCAAAAGCGCCAGTGTCATCGATGTGCCCGCGCTCATGCTCAGGCTCGACGAGCTGGCGCGTCTGGCCGATGACCTGCCGCTGGCCAACGCCATGATTGACAACAATGCGCTGCTTGCGGCCAGCCCGGCCCCGGCGGCCTCGCCCGTGGTCAAACCCGCGCCGCCGCGCAGCGCCGCTTCGGCGCCTGAAAAATCCTGGCTGCCGTCGCTGTCTTTTGACACACAGCCGCTGCAGGACTTGTCGCAGCGCGTGCTGGGCGGCATCTGGGCCGAAGCGCGCGAGTTGCTGCGGGTCAGCCGCATCGAGCGGCCCGAGGCCGGTTTGCTCGCGCCCGAGCAGGCGTTTTTCCTGCGCGAAAACCTCAAGCTGCGCCTGCTCAACACGCGCCTGGCGCTGCTGTCGCGCCAGACCGATCAGGCGCGCTCCGACCTGTCCTACGCCAGCGTCTGGCTGGGCCGGTATTTTGATCCCGCTGCGCGCCGCACCCAGGTGGCTGCGCAGTTGATGGAGCAGGTGCTGGGCCAGCTCAAAACCAGCGAGCTGCCCCGGCTCGATGAAACGATGGCCGCGCTGACCACGGCAGCGGCGGGGCGCTGACACCATGCGCGCCGCTCTCTGGTTTCTGGCCCTGTTCGGCATTGCCGTCCCCGTGGCCCTGTTCGTCGGTAACAACCATGCCGTTGTCACCCTGTTCTGGCCGCCGTACCGGGTGGATGTTTCTTTTAACCTGCTGCTGCTGCTGCTGGGTGGGCTGTGTACGCTGGTGCATTTGGCGCTGCGTGCGACCTCGGCGGTGTTTTCGCTGCCGCTGGAAGCGCGGCGCTGGCGTGCCCAGCAAAAAGAGCGCGCCATGTACGGCGCCCTGATGGACGCGCTGGCGCACTTGATGGCCGGGCGCTACATCCGCTCCAGCAAATCGGCCAAAAATGCGCTAGCCCAAGAGCAAAGTCTGGGCGTGACCAGCGACATCTCCGGCCACCCGACCGGCCACAGCGCCAGCCTGGCGAGTCAATTACGCTCGCTGGCGCATGTGCTGGTCGCCGAAAGCGCGCAGGCGCTGCAAAATCGCCCGCTGCGCAACCAGCATCTGCAGCTGGCGCTGGAAAGTTCCGCGCCGCGCCATGCGCAGGAAATGCGCGAAGGCGTGCAGTTCCGCGCCGCCCACTGGGCGCTCGAAGACCGCGACGCCGCCGCCGCGCTCGACTGGCTCAATCAATTGCCGCACGGCGCGGCCCGGCGCACCCTGGCCCTGCGCATGAAACTGCGCGCCGCCCAGAGCGGCCGACACATCCCGCAGGCGCTGGAAACAGCCCGCCTGCTGGCCAAACACCGCGCTTTTTCGCCATCGGCGGCGCAAAGCATTTTGCGCGGGCTGGCGCTCGAATTGCTCAACGAGGCGCACGATCCGGCGCAACTGCAGCAGGCCTGGATGTCACTCGACGACAGCGAGCGGGCCATGCTCGAGTTGACCGTGCATGCCGCCTCGCGCCTGATGGCGCTGCAGGGCGATGCGACTTTGGCGCGACTGTGGTTGCTGCCGGTGTGGGACGCCATGCTGGCGCAAAACTCGGACTTGGGCGACAAGCTGCGCATCAAGCTGATTACCGCGCTGGAAGCCGGCCTGGATTCGCTCGACGGCGCCTGGCTGGCGCGCATCGAATCGGCCCAGATCAGCCGCCCGCGCGACGCCAAGCTGCAGTATCTGGCGGGCATGGCGTGCCTGAGCCGCCAGCTCTGGGGCAAAGCGCAGCAACTGCTGTCTGAAGCCGCCCCGGCGCTGCAAGACCGCACGCTGCACCGCAACGCCTGGCGCGCCCTGGCCGTGCTGGCCGAACAGCGCGGCGACGAGGCAGCCGTGATTGAAGCCTGCAAGCGGGCTGCCGAGCTGTAGCAGCTTTCCTGGGGTGAACTTCACGCTGCTGCGGTGGTGTGACGACTCTTTCGCGGGCATAAAAAAAGCCGCATCTCTAAAAAAGATGCGGCCCTTACATTCAGGCGTCAAGCTGGCAGTGCCAGCCTTGGCCTGAAGGGTTTTTCAAGCCAGCCTTGGCTGGCTGCGGCTCAGTGGCTGGTCTGTTCAAACGGCAGCGGCATGCTGTCCAGATGACGTTTCGTCTCGACCAGCACCAGCGGCGCTTGCTCGGCCACCACGATGGGGGGACGCTCGCGGGGCACGCGAATCGGCTTGACTTCGGCGGCGATGGCAGCTTGGGCTTCGGCGATTTTGGCGGCGTCGGAGTTCACCCACTGCAGACCGGAGCTTTGGGCGACCTGGGCCAGGTCTTGCAGCGGCAGGTCGTAAGCCTGAACCTTGGGCAGCGCTGCGCCGGCTATCGGGGCTGGTGTCGCCGCCGCGACGGGCTTGGCTGCAGGAACGGGCTTGTTCGCAGGCATGGGCGCTGGTGACGGTGCGGGCTTGTTGGTCAGCACTTCAGCCACTGCGGGCGCTGCAGGGGCGGGCGCTGCCTGTGCTGCCTGCACGGGCGCGGCTACTGGAGCCACTGCGGCCAGTTCCGGCGCTGCGGGCGCCAGTTCTTGCGCTGTCTGGATGACAGGCGGTTGGGCCAGTTCGGGCTGAAAGGCCTGGCCTTCCGCGACCAGCTCGGTCCGTTCGCCGCGCTCAGGGCGATCACCACGTTCGCGGCGGTCGCGGCCATAGCGGTCGCGGCTGCGGCGTTCGCGTTGCGGGCGCTCTTGGCCTTCTTCGGTGCCTGGGGCTCGAATCGGCTGGTCGGCGGCGGGCGGGGTCACCAGCACCGCGCTGTCAGCGGGTGCCAGAGCTGCCACGGTGGCGGGCTGGGTCGCGTGCAAGCTCTCGGCTTGCGGCGCTGCATCCAGCGCTGGGCTGCCTTCGGGGCGCTCATTGCGGCGGCCATTGCGTTCACCACGCTCGCCACGTTCGCGGCGGACTTCGCCGGTTTCTTCATTGCGGCCTTCTGGGCGCTGCGTCGGGCGGCGTTCGCCATCACGGGTGGTCTCCTGGGCCGGGCGCTCCTGGCGCTCAGTGCGCGGGGCGGGCGCTTGGCTGTTCATGGCGGCAGCCATCGCGGCCTGGTTGGCCAGCGCCAGATCCTGCTCGGCGGCGTCGCGCGGGATGCGCTCGGTGCGCTCGGGGCGTTCGCCACGCTCGGGGCGCTGGCGGCTGCGGTCTGCGCGGCTGTCCGTGCGGGCCTGGCCGTCGGCGCCCTGGTCATTGCGGTCGGTGCGGGGCTCGGCGGCGGGGCGTTCCTGGCGCTCGGGGCGCTGGTCCGGGCGACCTTCACGCGCTTCAACATTGCGCTCGCGGCGCTGCTCGCCGTTCACGCCGCTGCGCGCTTCCTGACGGCCCTCGGGGCGGCCTTCTGGCGCGCCTTCGGGCCGGGTGTTGCGACCGTTGCGACGGCTGTTGTCACGGCCACCGCGCTCAGTGCGCTCGCCGCGATCGGGGCGCGCTTCGTGGGCATTGGGGTTGGTACGTTCGCCCTTTGCTGCTTCCTTGACGGTGGACACTGCGGGCGCTGGTGCCGGTGCAGGTGTCGGCGCGGCGGGTGCTGGCGTTTCAGGGCCGCCAAACAGATTTTTCAGCCAGCCAAACAGCCCTTTTTCCACCGGTGCAGGCGCGGGCGCTGGTGCGGGGATGGGTGCTGCGGCCACGGGCGCAGCCACAGGCGGCGCAACCGGCGCGGGCGCGGGCACCGGCTTGGGCGGGGCAATCGGCGCGGGCGCATCGGGCAGCACGCCCTTGATGATGGGCTCTTGCTTGTTGTGGCGCTCCTGACTGCGGCGCGTGACCGTGGTCGGGTCTTCGATCTCTTCGGCCAGCTTGTAGCTCGCTTCGATGTTTTCCAGACGCGGGTCGTCGTGCTTGAGGCGCTCCAGCTTGTAGTTCGGCGTTTCCAGCGTTTTGTTCGGCACGAGCAGAACGTGGATGCGCTGCTTCATCTCGATTTTGCTGATTTCCGAGCGCTTTTCGTTCAGCAGGAACGAGGCGACATCGACCGGCACCTGGCACAGCACCGAGGCCGTGCTGTCTTTCAGTGATTCTTCCTGGATGATGCGCAAAATTTGCAGCGCCGACGATTCGGTGTCGCGGATGTGGCCCGAGCCGCCGCAGCGCGGGCAGGGAATCGACGCGCCTTCGGACAGGGCCGGGCGCAGGCGCTGGCGGCTCATTTCCATCAAACCAAACTTGCTGATGGTGCCGAACTGCACGCGGGCGCGGTCCTGGCGCAGCGCGTCGCGCAGGCGGTTTTCCACGTCGCGGCGGTTGCGGCTTTCTTCCATGTCGATAAAGTCGATCACGATCAGGCCGCCCAAGTCGCGCAGACGCATCTGGCGCGCCACTTCGTCGGCGGCTTCCAGATTCGTGCGGGTGGCGGTTTCCTCGATGTCGCCGCCCTTGATGGCGCGTGCCGAGTTCACATCGACCGAAACCAAGGCTTCGGTGTGGTCAATCACAATCGCGCCGCCGGACGGCAGTTGCACCGTGCGGGCGTAGGCCGATTCGATCTGGTGCTCGATCTGGAAGCGCGAGAACAGCGGCGCGTCGTCGCGGTAGCGTTTGACGCGTGCCGCGTGCTCGGGCATGACGTGGGCCATGAACTGCTGGGCCTGGTCGTACACGTCGTCGGTGTCGATCAGGATGTCGCCAATGTCGTGGTTGAAGTAGTCGCGGATGGCGCGAATGACGAGGCTCGATTCCTGATAGATCAGGAACGCGCCCTT
>CAIYKK010000320.1 GCA_903926695.1 uncultured Burkholderiales bacterium | reverse complement strand
TGTCCACGGCCAGTTCGGGCACGTCATCGAGGCTGTCCAGGCCCACCGGCCCGACGCCATCGTTTTGCTGGGTGACCTGCAGGCCGGGGCTCCGCTGGAGGTCGAGCTGGCCGCCATCCTGACCCAGACCGAAGTCTGGTTTATCCACGGCAACCACGACACGGACAGCGAAGCCGACCATGATCACCTGTTTGGCTCGGCGCTGGCCAATCGCAACCTGCACGGGCGTGTGGTCAGCGTGGCGGGCGTGCGCATTGCGGGCCTGGGCGGGATTTTTCGGGAGCAGGTCTGGCACCCGCCGGAGCCTGGACATTACGCGTCCCCGCAGGATTTGGTGGCGCGCGGCGGCAAGGGTAACCGCTGGCGCGGCGGCTTGTCCTTGAAACACCGCAGCTCGATCTTTCCCGCTGACTGTGCGAATTTGTCAAAACTGCGCGCCGACGTGCTTGTCACCCATGAAGCGCCCAGCGCACATCCCCACGGTTTTGTTGCCATTGACGAGCTGGCCCGCAGTCTGGGCGTACACACAACCTTTCACGGCCACCACCATGACCGGCTTGACTACAGCGCCGAGCAGACCCGGCTTGGTTTCAAAGCTTTTGGCGTGGGCCTGCGCGGGATCACGGATCAGGACGGGCAGGTCATCCGCCCCGGCGAGCTGGATAACGCGCGGGCGGGGCGCATGAAGCTGCACAGGCATCCATGACCATGCTGATCTTTCTCGACACGGAATTCACCGATCTGCTGAACCCGGAGCTGCTCAGTCTCGGGCTGGTGACGCTCGACGGCCGCGAACACTACGGCGAACTGGACCTGAGCACCGAAACAGGCCAGGCCCGCGTCAAAGCCTCATCGGATTTTGTGCGGTATGGCGGTGTGCTGGCGCTCTGGGGACGCGTGCCGGGCGCTGGCGGCACGGAGCGGGAAATCGGCAGGTGCGCGGGCGAGTGGCTGCTGGGACTGGCGGCAGAGTCAGGCACTCAACTTGAAGTCGCTTTTGACTATTCGATGGACTATGAACTCATGGAATACGCCATCCGGGAGGCGGGCCTGTGGGAGCAGGTGCGGGAAGTGGTGGTTCCCGTCAACGTCAATTCCATCACGGGCAGCCCCTGCGGTGAGCTGGCGGCAGAAGCATGTTTGTGTGAACTGGGCAAGCGCGGCGGTTGTGGACTCCAGCGTCACCACGCGCTGGCCGATGCGCTGGCGTTGCGGGCGGCTTACATGGCCGTGAAGGCGGTCGCACTCAGCCACACACGCGCTTGAAATCCCAGCTTTTGATTCGCTGACCATCCTCTAAACTTTCACCTGTTCACCTGTTCACCTGTTCACCTGTTCACCTGTGCGCGCTCGGCGGCCATGTTGACGCTGTGGCCTGGATCCCGGCGGCATGCAGGAGGTCAGAGCTTCACACCATATTCAATTGGCAAAAAATACAATTTTGACTAAAATATGTGGCATGCCAAAGTCCACCCTGCCCGTGTTTCCCAGCGTCCAGAAGCAGCTCACGGCGCTGGGCCTGAGGCTGCGTCTTGCGCGTGAGCGGCGCAGGCTCGGGACCGAGCTTTTTGCCGAGCGTATGGGCGTCTCGCGTGAAACGCTGCGCCGGATGGAAAAAGGCGATCCGACGATTGCCGTGGGCACCTTCATGCGGGCGCTGCGGGTGCTGGGTCTAGACCGCGACATTGACCAGCTCGCGGCGGACGATGCGCTGGGGCGCAAGCTCCAGGACGCCGAGCTGCTGGGT
>CAIYKK010000319.1 GCA_903926695.1 uncultured Burkholderiales bacterium | reverse complement strand
CGTTGACCCAGGCGCCGGTGCGCTGGGCGGAAAAACGCGGGTCTTTCAGCGCCATTTCCACGTCGTCGTGCTTCGTCAGCAGCCACGCGCCGCCGAAGAACTCGTCGCTCCAGTGAATCGGCCCGGCGTCGCGCAGCGCCGCGTAGGCCGGGTAGGGATTCGCCAGAAACGCCGCGTCAATCAACGGGCGCGCGGGCGTTGCAGACGCACCGGGCACGTTGGTCTCGCCGGGTGGCGCAGCCATCGCAGCCTGCGCAGCTATCGCGGACGACGCTGGCGCTGGCTTCAGCGCGGCGCTCATTGGCAGGAAGGGCTATGCGCGGCGGGGCGCTCGCCCTGGACTTTCAAGCCCAAGCGCGTGAACAGCTGGCGATCCTTATCGGCTTGCGGGTTGCTGGTCGTCAGCAGCTTGTCGCCGTAAAAAATCGAATTGGCACCGGCCAGGAAACACAGCGCCTGCAAGGCGTCGTCCATCTCTTCGCGCCCGGCGGACAGGCGCACCATCGTCAGCGGCATGGTGATGCGGGCAATGGCAATCGTGCGTACAAATTCAAACGGGTCGAGCGGCGGCGTGTCAGCCAGCGGCGTGCCCTTGACAGCGACCAGATTGTTAATCGGCACCGATTCAGGATAAGGGTTGAGATTGGCCAATTGCGCAATCAGCCCGGCGCGCTCGGTGCGGCTTTCGCCCATGCCGACAATGCCGCCGCAGCAGACGTTGATGCCTGCGGCGCGCACATTTGTCAGCGTGTCGAGGCGGTCCTGGTAAGTGCGGGTGCTGATGATGCTTTCGTAAAACTCGGGCGCGCTGTCGAGGTTGTGGTTGTAGTAATCCAGCCCCGCGTCTTTCAGGGCTTGTGCTTGTTGCGCTTCCAGCATGCCCAGCGTCATGCAGGTTTCCAGCCCCAAGGCGCGCACTTCGCGCACCATGTCGGTGACGCGCTCCATGTCGCGCTCTTTCGGGCTGCGCCAGGCCGCGCCCATGCAAAAGCGCGTCGCGCCCTGGTCTTTGGCGGCTTGCGCGGCTTCGATGACTTCGGCCAGTGGCATCAGCTTGCTGGCTTCGACGCCGCTGTCGGCGGTCGAGGCTTGCGGGCAATAGCCGCAGTCTTCGGAGCAGCCGCCGGTTTTGATCGACAGCAGCGTGGAAAGCTGAACTTCGTTGGCGTCAAAGGTTTCGCGGTGAACTTGCTGGGCGCGAAACAGCAGGTCCATGAACGGCAGCGCGTACAGCGCTTCGATGTCGGCGACGCTCCAGCGCGGGGGTGCTGTGGGCGCGGCGGCGTCTGAACGGGCTGGCAGGGAAGCGCGCAGTGTAGAGAGGGAAATGGTGGCGGTGGAAGTCATAAAAGCGTTTTCAGTGAATGAAATGAAGGAAGGAAAAATAAACAAGGCCCGGCGGTACACATCAGCGCCTGATTGGGAAATAGCTAATGTCGCGTCATGCGTCTGAAGCTGGTTTTCTCCAGAGGCAGGCGTACCGACAACTTTTCAGCTGACGCAACACCCGGTCATCGCGCCAGCTGGCGCAGCAAAACTTTCTGTGCGTTTTGTCAATCCCTGAATCAAGCGGTTTGGCGCGGGCCGAGCAGCGCGGCCAGCGCCGCGCCGTCTAAATGGGCGGCCACCAGCGCCGCCTCGGGCGCGGCCAGCCGGGGAATCCGCCCCAAACACGGTGCCCGGTAGCGCCGCGTGAGTTCATGCTGAAGTGTGGCCAGCGTGGCACCCGCCTGCATCATGGCCGGATCAACCGTGTTGGCCACCCAGCCCGCCAGCCGCAAGCCCCGGCGTTGAATCGCTTCGGCGGTCAGCAGCGCGTGGTTGATGCAGCCCAGCCGCAGCCCCACAACCAGAATCACCGGCAGTGCCAGCGCCTGCGCGAGGTCCGCAGTATCCCATTGCGCGCTCAGTGGCACGCAAAACCCGCCCACACCTTCGACCACCAGCACGTCGGCGCGTTCGGCCAGTGCCTGGGCGTGCCGCACCAGCGCGGCACCGTCAATCACGCGTTTTTCCAGCGCGGCGGCGATGTGCGGGGCGCAAGCCGCCTCGAATTGAAACGGACCAACTTCTGCGTCGCTCAAGGCCACAGAACTGGCTTGGCGCAAAGCCCGCACGTCGCCGTTAACGCGCTGGCCGTCGATGATCTGGCTGCCCGCCGCCACCGGCTTGAACCCGGCGCTGCGCCAGCCTTGCGCCGTACACCAGTGCAGCAGCGCGGCGCTGACGCAGGTTTTGCCCGCGTCGGTGTCGGTGCCGGTGACAAAGCAGCCGCGTATCGGCGTGGCTCGGCTCATGGCTGGACTCCGGGCAGCGCCTGAAAGCGGCACAGGGGAAAACGGCGGCTCCAGTGAGCCGCTGGTGTCGCGTCTTGCGTCTGAAGGCGGTTTTCTCCAGAGACAGGCATGCGGACAGTTCGCTTAAGACGTGACACTATGCGGGCGCAAAAAGCTCGACTCATAGCTGCGCTCCGGCCAGCGTTTTGTCGGCTGGAGCCTGAGCCTGAGCCTGAGCCTGAGCCAGCTCCCGACCCGCCTGCGCCAGCGCCGCAACCAGTTCCAGCACGTCATCCTCGCTGTGCGCGGCGCTGAGCGTGATACGCAGCCGCGCCGTACCAACCGGCACCGTCGGCGGGCGAATCGCAGGCACCCACAAGCCTTGCGCGTCCAGCGCGGCAGCCAGCGCCAAGGCGGCAGCGTTGTCGCCAACGATCAGCGGCTGGATGGCGGTGGCCGAATCGGTCAAACGCCAGCCCAGCGCGGGCTGCTCGGCGATCACCTCCGCCAGCCGGGCGCGCAACAATTCAATCAGCGTTTGCAGCCGGGCGCGGCGCTCGTCGCCCTCAGTCCCGGCGATCAGGCGCAGGCTGGCGCTGACCGCATGCGCCACGGCGGGCGGCGCGGCGGTGGTGTAGATATAAGGCCGGGCGGTCTGTACCAGCCAGTCGATCACCGCCGGGTGCGCGGCGACAAACGCGCCGCCCACGCCCACCGCTTTGCCCAGCGTACCCATGTAAATCAAGCGTTCGCTGTGCAGATTGAAATGCGCCAAACTGCCGCGCCCCTGCGCGCCCAGCACGCCAAAGCCATGCGCGTCATCGACGATCAGCCAGGCGTCGAAGCGTTCGGCCAGCGCCAAGAGCGCGGGCAGGTCGGCCAAATCGCCATCCATGCTAAACACCGCGTCGGTGACGATCAGTTTGATGGGCGTGGCGCAGGCGGCCAACTGGCGCTCCAGCACGGCCAGGTTTTTGTGCGCGTAGCGCTGCAGCGGCGCTTTCGCCAGCAGCGCGCCATCGACCAGCGAAGCGTGGTTCAGCTTGTCGGCAAAAATCGTCGCGCTGGCGTCGCCCAGCGCCGTCAGCAGCGCCAGATTGGCCATAAAACCGGTGCAGAAATACGCCGCCTGCGCGTCGGGAATGCACGGCGCGAGCCACGCGGCCAGTTCGTCTTCG
>CAIYKK010000318.1 GCA_903926695.1 uncultured Burkholderiales bacterium | reverse complement strand
GCGCGTGATGGCGGCGCGTTTTGTCGCCGACTATGGTTTGCCCGAGTACGATGCGACCACGCTAACCCAAAGCAAGGTCATGGCAGCGTATTTTGAAACCGTAGTGCGCGCCCTTATGGATATTGCCTGGGTCAAAAACGTCAAAGAAATGAAGGCCGCGCCCCCCACGGCATGGGGATCGCCCGACGTGCTGCCTAAGCTGGCAAGCAACTGGGTAATGGGCGAGCTGTCACGCCGCCTGAACATGGAAGAAAAATCCATTGAGGCCTCCAGCGTCAGCCCCGCGCAACTGGCCGCGTTGATTGGCCGCATTGCCGACGGCACAATTTCCAACAACGCCGCTAAACAAGTCTTTGATGCGCTGTGGAGCGGCGAAGGCCAGGACGTGGACGCGCTGATCGACGCCAAAGGCCTCAAGCAGATGAGCGACAACGGCGAACTCGAAGCCATCATCGACGGCGTGCTGGCAGCGAATACCAAAAACGTCGAAGAGGTCAAAGCAGGCAATGCCAAAGCCTTCAACGCCCTGGTCGGTCAGGCGATGAAAGCCAGCAAAGGCAAGGCCAATCCGGCCCAGGTCAACGAATTACTGAAGAAAAAGCTGGGCTAAACCGCCCTGCGCTGACCGGCTCACGCCCTGTCGGGCGGGTCGGCAGCGGCATTCAGAGGGCGGTTTTCGTTCCCCACAACTGCGTGAGCCTGAGCAGTTCCTCATCAAACCGTTTGGTGATGCGCTTTTTTTCCTGCTCCTGATCAACAATGATCTGTTGGTGCTCCAGCAGGCTTGCCTGGTTGTCTTTCAAACTGAGCTTGATCGATAGCGGCGCCTTGGACGGGTCTTTCGCATAAGTTTCCAGCTCGTGGCTCATGGCCTTGCGCTCCAGGTTCAGCTCCGTGATGATCTTTTTGGCAAGCTGGATGGTTTCCTCGCTCTGGGCGAGGGTAGTCGCACGCTGCTGATCATGGGAGGCGCGGTTCGGGTAATGCAGTAGTAGCGTGCGGTCGCGGCGCTTGCTTTCGGCTTCGCGGGCGCGCTGCTCGGCCACCACTTTGTCTTTCTGGTCCTGCTGCAGCTGTTCTTGCGCCGTGAGCGACGGGCCTATCTGGCGTTTGACCACACCGAAACTGCTCAATTCGCGCTGGTTGCGGTCCAGGCAATCCATGATAGGGCGGTCTGCAGTGATGGTGCGGCCCTTGGCATCCACGCAGCTGTAGATCTCGGCACGGGCCTGGCTGCCGAAACTTGCCAAACCGGCAAGCATGGTGATGAGTAGTATTTTCAAAGGCAAGATAGTTCTCCTCAATTGACGCCGTAGCGTTGACGGTAAGCCAGCACCGACTGGTAGTGGTCTTTTAAGAGTTGGGCACCGTCGGCTTGCGTGACCGATTCACTGCTTTCGCGGGCCAGATACTCCAGCAAGTCGCTCAAACGAGCAATCGCCGACACCTGCAAACCTAGCTGCTGTGTGACATATTGCACAGCACTGTGGTTGACATCCATGCCATTTTCGGTTGCTTTTTCCTGCCGGTCCAGTGCAATCGCCACCGCGTGTGGTGTGGCGCCTGCAGCCTGGATCAAGGCAATCGACTCGCGCACCGCCGTGCCCGCCGACATCACATCATCGACGATCAACACCCGCCCCTGCAGCTTTGCCCCGACCAGCGTGCCGCCCTCGCCGTGAACCTTGGCTTCCTTGCGGTTGTAGGCAAACGGAAAATTGCGCCCCAGCCGCGCCAGTTCAATTGCCACGCCCGCCGCCAGCGGAATGCCTTTGTACGCCGGGCCAAAAATCATGTCGAACTGCAGCCCGCTGCGCGCCTCTTCGGCCAGCAGGTGGCGCGCATAAAATTGCGCCAGCCGACCGAGCTTGGCACCGTCGTCAAACAGCCCGGCGTTGAAAAAATACGGGCTCATGCGCCCGGCCTTGGTTTTGAATTGCCCAAAGCGCAGCACGCCCGATTCCACCGCAAACTGCACAAACTCCTGCGCCAGGCTGCCCGCTTCGGCCTGCTGTTGATTATTTTCTTGCCCTGTCGTATTCATTGAAAGTCCCATGTTCAAATTAACCAGCCTTAACCTCAATGGCATCCGCTCCGCCGCCAGCAAAGGCCTGCAGGAATGGCTTGCACAATCCATGACGGATTGTATTTGTGTCCAGGAACTCAAGGCGCAGGCCGCCGATATCAGTGGCCGGTTTGAGGATATTGCCGGGCACAAGGGTTATTTTCATTTTGCCGAGAAAAAAGGCTATTCGGGCGTCGGCATTTACACCCGCCACGAGCCCAGCGACGTGATCGTCGGCTACGGCTCGCCTGAATTCGATACTGAAGGCCGCTATGTGGAGCTGCGCTTTGACCGTCCGGGGCGGAAGTTTTCCATTATCAGCGCCTATTTTCCCAGCGGCTCGTCAGGCGAGGAGCGCCAAGCTGCCAAGTTTCGTTTTCTGGCCGGGTTTTATCCCCATCTTGCCGCCCTGAAAACAGGCCAGGGTGCGCGCGAATTTGTGCTGTGCGGCGATATCAATATCGCGCACCAGGAAATCGACCTGAAAAACTACAAGGGCAACAAAAAAAACAGCGGTTTTCTGCCCGAAGAGCGGGCGTGGATGAGCGAACTGTTGCGCAACGTCGAATGCGCCCCGCCAGCGGCGCAAATCCCTGTTCAGGGCGCGGCACCGACGTTGGCCGGGGATAAAACTGGCGGCGGTCTGGTTGATGTGTACCGCCAGTTGCACCCCGAAACCACCGGCGACGCCTATACCTGGTGGAGCAATCGGGGCCAGGCCTGGGCGAACAATGTCGGCTGGCGGCTGGACTACCACCTAGCCACGCCTGCTTTTGGTGCCAGCGCCCGCTCGGCGGCCATTCACAAGGCACAGCGCTTTAGCGACCACGCGCCGCTGACGGTTGACTACGACTGGACGATTTAAAAGCTTGATTCTCGCCAGTTGGCTGGCGCCTCACCCGGCAGCGCTGGCCGGATGCGATGCAGCCGGAGTTTGAAGCTGCAGAAGGCTGAGCGGCCTCAGCGGCGCGCCTGCTCGTACAGGCTCTGAACCTTGGGCACATTGGCCTGCAGTTGCTGGATCCGATCCGGCCCCGACGGATGGGTGGACAGAAAGCCGAGGCCACCCGCGCCACCGCTGGCCTGACTCATTTTCTGCCACAGGCTGACCGAGGCTTGCGGGTTGTAGCCGCCGCGTGCGGCGATTTCCAGCCCGACCAGATCGGCCTCGGTTTCGTCTTCGCGGCTAAAGCGCAGTGTGAGCAACTGGGTGCCGACGCTGGCGGCCATGTCGCCCAACTGCCCCAAGCCCAAAAGCTGTGAGCCCAGCGACAGCAGCGTACCAGTGCCTTTGCTTTTGGCAATACGCGAGCGGGCGTGTTCGCGCAGGGCGTGGGCCATTTCGTGACCCATGATCATGGCAGCCTCGTCGTCGCTGAGCTTGAGCTGATCCAGAATGCCGGTGTAAAACGCAATTTTGCCGCCCGGCATACAAAAAGCGTTCAACTCCTTGCTGCCGATCAGGTTGATTTCCCAGTGCCACTGCTTGGCACGCGGGTTCCACTGCGTGGCCTGCGGCACAAGGCGTGCGGCAATGCGGTGCAGGCGCTGCAACTGCGGATTGTCCGGCTGCGCCAGCGCGCCTTTGGCCTTGGCATCGGCGAGCTGCTTGGCGTATTCCTGACCGGCGGCGGTTTCCAGCTCGCCAGCAGGCACCAGGTTGCGCAGGCTCGACGCCGCGCCCACATC
>CAIYKK010000317.1 GCA_903926695.1 uncultured Burkholderiales bacterium | reverse complement strand
TTTTCCAGGTAGTAGCGAATCTTGTGCGGCTTGATGTCGTTGTCGTGCAGGATGCGCCAGACCGTGCTCTTGCCGGCATTGGCCAGGCGGGCAAAGCCGGCAGCCTGGGCACGTTCGCTGACAAACTTCGCCAGCGCCGAGATCGACCACAACTCGGCCGCCAGGCCATGCTCCTTGGGTTGGGTGCAAGCGACGCTGACCACCCAGGCCCGGGCCGCGTCGCTGATTTCAGGCGCGTGCGGGCGATGATACTTGTCCTTCAGGCCCATCTGCACGCCTGCGGCCAGCGCCTTGTCCACGCAGCGGTAGATCATCGGCCGGCCACATCCGAGTTGTCGTTGCAACTCGGTGATCGAGATGCCATCGGCGTAGCCCAGCAACACCTTGGCTCGTTCAACCTCGCGCGCCGCTGCCGTACGCGAAGTCGACAATTTCTTGAGCGTGGCCCGCTGCTCGGCTGCCAATACCAGAGGCGCTCGCTGAGATCTTCTTGCCATGTTCACCGCCTTCAGAAGTTGAAGATGAAGCATGACAATTATTGCTTAATTCGTAACTTTATTGATGGAACGAACTACTAGTGTTTAATTGGTCAAGTTCTTCGCGGTATTGCGAAGCTGCGTGCCCCGCACCTCGCGTTTTTTCCAAACAAAGGGCACCGGGTTCTGGTTGTAGGCCTTGAGGTAGGCGCCAATGTGCGCCACCAAGGCATCGACACTGGCGAAGCTCGCCCCCTTGAGGGACTTGCGAGTGAGGATGCCGAACCGGATTTCGACCTGATTGAGCCAACTGGCCGAAGTCGGGGTGTAGTGGAACAACACGTTCGGATGCCGGGCCAGCCACACATCGCACTTCTTGTGCGTGGACAAATTGTCCAATACGACATGCAAGACCTTGCCCGTGACTGCGCAAGCCACGACCTCGTCCATGAAGGCCAGGAAATCCTTGCGCGTCTTCGTTGGGTTCGTGCGGCCAATCACCTTGCCGGTGGCGACTTCCAGAGCCGCAAATAGCGTGGTGGCGCCGTTGCGCTTGTAGGTGCTTTTGTCGCCTTGCACCACCTTCTTGCCGGCCGCAACAAAGCCCGCGGGACGCGTGATGGCCTGGATGCAAGGCTTCTCGTCCACACTGAGGACGATGGCGTTTTCCGGTGGGGACAGGTACAGCGCGACCACGCTTGCGGCCTTGGCGGCAAAGTCGGGGTCCTGGCTGACGCACCACGAACGCCTGCGCGCCAGACAGATGCCCTCGATGCGCAGAACTTCCCAGACCCGCCACGCGGCCACCCCCAACGCGCTCGCCAGCAGGGAGCCGTCCCAGTGGCCAAAGCCTTGCGGCGGCGCCAGTTCGAGTTGGGCCAGGAGGCGTTCGCGCAGTTCCGGGCCGTGCTTGCGCGGCGCTCCCGAGCGAGGCCGGTCCTGCGGGCCCGCCACGCCAGCGGTCAAAAAGCGACAGCGCCACAAGGACACGGTGTCTTTATTGAGCCCCATTTGCTTGGCCGTAGA
>CAIYKK010000316.1 GCA_903926695.1 uncultured Burkholderiales bacterium | reverse complement strand
TCCGGTGGCGACGTTTGCGATTGGCACGGCGGGCGCGGCCAACGCGGCGTTGTTTGCCGTCGCCATGCTGGCGCTGCACGACAAGGCGCTGGCCGAAAAATTGCAAATCTTCCGCGCCGAGCAGACCGCCGCCGCGCGCGCCATGACGCTGCCGCCGCTATGAGTGCATCGTCTTCTTTGCTGGACAAAGGTAGCGCCAGCGTGTCAGCCGTGATTCTTCCCGGCGCGACGCTGGGCGTGATGGGCGGCGGCCAGTTGGGGCGCATGTTTGTGCATGCGGCGCAGCGGCTGGGTTATTTCACCGCCGTGCTCGATCCTGATCCGTTCAGCCCGGCGGGCCGGGTCAGCCACCACCACATCCATTTTGGCTACAGCGATGCGCAAGGGCTGGCGCAGCTGGCTTTGCTGTGCGCGGCGGTCACGACCGAGTTTGAAAACGTCCCCGCCAGCGCGCTGCAGACGCTGGCGGCCACGCTGCCGGTCGCGCCCGGTGCTGCCGCCGTCGCCATTGCGCAAGACAGGATTCAGGAAAAATCGCATTTCACCGCCTCCGCTGGCGTGGCGGGCGTGACCTGCGCGCCGCATGCGGTGATCAAAACACGGGAGCAGCTGCACGCCGTGCCCGCCGACCTGCTGCCCGGCATTTTAAAAACCGCCCGCATGGGGTACGACGGCAAGGGTCAGGTGCGCGTGCGCAACGCCGCCGAACTGGCCAAAGCCTGGAGCGAGCTGGAATGCGTGCCCTGCGTGCTGGAAAAGTTATTGCCCCTGAAAGCCGAATGCTCCGTCATCGTGGCGCGCGGCTGGGACGGCGAAACGGTCAGCTTTGCGCCGCAGCGCAATGTGCATGTGGACGGTATTCTGGCCGTCACCGAAGCGTTTGACGGCGCGCTGTCGCCCGCGCTGGCCGAGCGGGCGCAAGCCGCCGCCTGCGCTATCGCCCAGCACATTGAGTATGTCGGCGTGCTGTGCGTGGAGTTTTTTGTAATCGACGACGGCAGCGAGCACGGCGCGCTGGTGGTCAACGAAATGGCCCCGCGTCCGCACAACAGCGGCCACTACACGATTGACGCCTGCGACGTGTCGCAGTTTGATTTGCAGGTTCACGCCATGACCGGCCTGCCGCTGCCCAAGCCGCGCCAGCATTCGCCCGCCATCATGCTCAACCTGCTCGGCGATGTGTGGTTTGACGCGGCGGGCAATTCGAGAACGCCCGACTGGGCCGCCGTGCTGGCCCTGCCCGGATCGCATCTGCACCTGTACGGCAAGACTGAGGCCCGGCGCGGCCGCAAGATGGGCCATTTGACGCTGACCGGCGTTGATGTGGCCAGCGTCAAGGCCACCGCCCGGCAGGCGGCGGAAATTCTGGACCTGCCCGGTTTTGAAGGCGCTGAATGATTCTGCCCGGCACCGACGCACTGGCGATTGCCGAGGCCGCCGCCCGCATCCAAGCGGGCGAACTGGTGGGTTTTCCGACTGAAACGGTGTATGGCCTGGGCGCGGACGCGTCCAGCGATAGCGCCGTGGCCGGGATTTTTGCCGCCAAAGGCCGGCCTTCCGATCACCCGCTGATCGTGCATGTGGCCGACGCGGCGCAGGTGCTTGACTACGCCAGCAGCGTGCCGCCGTTTGCACAGCGCTTGATGGCGGCTTTCTGGCCCGGCCCGCTGACGGTGATTTTGCCGCGCCGCCAAGGCGTGGCGGCCGCCGCTGCGGGCGGGCAGAACTCGATTGGCCTGCGCTGCCCGGCGCACCCGGTGGCGCTGGCGTTTTTGAAAGCCTGCCTGGAATTGGGCGTCAGCGGCGTGGCCGGTCCCAGCGCAAACCGCTTTGGCCGCGTCAGCCCGACCACGGCGGGGCATGTGGCACAGGAGTTTGGCGACGATTTAATGGTGCTGGATGGCGGGCCGTGCGCAGTCGGCATTGAG
>CAIYKK010000315.1 GCA_903926695.1 uncultured Burkholderiales bacterium | reverse complement strand
TCGCGCTACCGGCTGCGCCGCTCCCAGCGCGACAGCCATTTCTGCACCTCGGAAGTCGCCGCGCTGTGCCTCGAATTGGCGGGCGAGCCGCACGCGGCGCAGACGCTGGAGGCGTATCTCGACGTGTTCACCGACCACTATTTAAAAGCCAAGCAACAGCTGCCCATCAACGGCGACGACGCAGCGCACCAGCGCCTGCACAGCCTGCACGCAGGGAGCGCACTGCCGCATCAGCCGATTCCTTAAAAATACGGCTCACAATTTGCGCCGTAGCGCGCAAGGCCATCGCCCGCGCCGCCACGCGCCAACCCCAGCAGCGACAATCGGCCCTCACCGCCCCGATCACCCATTCACCCCTTTGAAAAGCCGCACCATGACCGAAGACCTCAACCGCCAGAACGAACTGAAAAAGATGGAGCTGTGCGAGTCGTGCGCGGGCATCCAGCGCAACTGGCGCCGCGCCCCCGGCCACCCCGAACTGGTGCAGGGCGACAACCGCCACGAAACGCGTCGGCAAGGCTTGGTTGCCATCACCCGCTACCGCTGCGACCGCTGCGGCACCGCGTGGGAATACGAAAACGATAAGTCCAACCAGCGCGCAGGCTGGTCGGTTGTAGGCCGCTAAACGGCGCTGGCCGCCGCGCAAGGCGCTGTGACCATGCTCAAACTGCTGCGCCTTGCTGCCAAAGGCACGACCGTCCTGCTCATTCTTGCTGCGGCCTGCGCTGGCGCTTTGTACCTTGCCGCCCGCATCCTGCTGGCGCCGCAGTCCGGCGAATGGGCTGTGCCGCTGCGCGTCGGGCCGCTGCCGCTGGAAGCCGCCGTGCCCACGCTGGTGCGTCTGGCTACCGCGCCGCTGCTCGCGCCTGTGCTCGATGGCCGCACGCTCGCTTCGGACGCCGGGCCGCTTCATTTGAGCTGGCAGGAAAGCGGGCGCACGCTGGCGCTGCGCTGTGCGCCGTGCGCGTTGAACGCGCCGGGGCTGGGCAGCGAGCCGCTGGTGCTGGACCACGTTGTGTTCACGCTGCAGCGTCAGGGCGAGCAGCTCAGCGGCCAGCTTTCTTCGGGCAGCGTCATCGCCAACTGGCGCGGCAGCCTGCAAAAAGACGGCCTGCGCGTGTCTCTGCAACTGACGATGACGCCCATTGCCGACATCTACGCACTGTTTGGCACCAGCATTCCCGAGCTGACCAAAGCGCGCATCGGCGGCCGTTTCGGACTGAGCGCCACGCTGAGCCTGCCGGGCAACCACTTCAGCGCGACGCCGGAGATTGAAGGCTTTCAGGTCAGCGGCTTGGGCAGCGAAGCCTTGATCAGCGCCCGGCCCAGTTGCAGCAGCGCCGTGTCGCGCCTGACGCCTGAGAGCTGGCTGTCGCAGGCCGTACACGCCGCGCAGGATCAGCGACTCGACGAACAAACGCCCGATAACTCGGCTGGCATGGGCGCGGCACCGCCACCCGGCCAGCGCGCCAAAAACCAGTCCGCTTCGCAAAGTCAGCCTGCCGCGCCAAGCCATTCGAGTCAGTCGGGCCAGCCAAGCCCGCCGGGCCAGGAAAGCGACGACAGCCAGGACTCTGCGCCCACCGAGCAAGCTGAAAAAACCCCACCGGAGCCGCCCAGCGGGCGCGGCAGCAGCACGCTGTCGCAGCAACTGGCGCGGCTGCTTGTCGGCGGCGACGTGCGCAGCCCGGCGCGCAAACTGCGCGAACTGCTCTACGCCGTGGAAATGGAACGCATTTTTGGCAGGCCGCGCATTCTGGAAATTTATCTGGCGCAAGCGCCGTGGGGCTCGGGCGTGTGCGGCGCTGAAGCGGCGTCGCGGCGCTATTTTGGCGTGCGTGCCGATGTGCTCACGCCGCAGCAAGCCGCCTGGCTGGCCGCGATGCTGCACGACCCGGAACTCGAAGCCGGGCGCTGGGCCAGCACCGACCAGATCAACGTCGCCCTCACGCAATGGGTGCTGCAGGGCATGCACACCCTGCCGCCGCGCCAGCGCCAGCGGCTGATTCAGGACGTGGCCAAGGTCAAATGGAAAGTGCCCAAGCAGAAGCCGACACCCAAGCCGACGCCCAAGCCCAAGCATTAAACCGCCGCCCATGACCCCATCGCCACCCTCGAAGTTTTGCCGCCACCCGGCCCGCCGCCTGCGCGGGCGCCCGCCTGTTTTAAGCCAACCACTGCGCCCTATCGACCGCGCCAAGGAGATTGTTTGAGCACCGCCATCATTGAGGTCACCGGCCTCACGTTTGATTACCCCGGCTTTCGGGCGCTCGACAACGTCACGCTGTCGATGGCGCCCGGCACCGTCACCGCGCTCGTCGGCCCGAACGGCGCGGGCAAAACCACGCTGCTGCGCTGCATCGCCGCGCTGGAAACGCCCTTGTCCGGCTCGGTGCGCGTCGCCGGGCTGGACGTGTACGAGTCGCCGCGCGAAGTGCATCGGTTGATGGGCTATTTGTCCGACAGCTTTGGCCTGTACAGCGAGCTGACGGTGGCGCAGGGGCTGGAATACGCGGCGCGCTCGCAAGGGCTGGCCAGCGCCGCCGTCGCCCAGGCGGTGCAGGACACGGCGCGGCGCATGGGCCTGGCCGACAAGCTGGGCAAAGCGGCCAGCACGCTGTCACGCGGCCAGCGCCAGCGTCTGGCCATCGGGCAGGCGATCATCCATTCGCCGCAGGTGCTGCTGCTGGACGAACCGGCCAGCGGGCTGGACCCGGAAGCGCGTAGCAGTCTGGCGCACGTTTTTAAAGCGCTGCAGGCGCAGGGCATGAGCCTGCTGGTGTCCAGTCACATCCTCGCCGAGCTGGACGAGTATTCAACCCACATGCTCGCGCTGGACCGGGGCCGGGTGCTGGAGCACCGCGCACTCAGCCCCGGCGCGCATGTTGTCAGCGCCAGCGGCGCGCCGGTCGAGCGCCTGCTGCGGCTGGAGTTTGCGCAGGGCGCGCAAGCCGCCGCGTTCTGGCTGGCCAGCCAGCCGGGTGTGCGTGTCAGCCGGGCCGAATCGCACGGCGTCGAGATTGGCTTCACCGGCGACGCTCAAGCGCAGGCCGCGCTGGTGGCGACCTGCGTGATGGCGGGCCACGCCTTGAGCCTGATCGCGCCGGTCACGGAAAACCTTCAGCAGTCTTATTTGAAATCCCTGCAAGCCGGACGCGATGCCAACAAAACCAAAGAGGTGAGCCTGTGAATCCCGAATTTCGCCGCCAGTTGTGGCTGCAGTTTTCTCCTGCGCGGCTGATCGTGCTGCCTTTGCTGATCGTGGCCTGCTTTGCGGCGGTTGTGGCCAGCGGCCCGCGTCAGCCCGCTTCAGCGCTGGCGTACACGGGCGCGATTTTGTTCGGGCTGCTGGTGTGGGGCATGGGGACGCTGGCAGCGGGCGCCAGCGTGATGGACGAAATCACCGAGCGCACCTGGGACCAGCAGCGCATGAGCGCGATGCAGCCGTGGGCGATGACGTGGGGCAAGCTCGCGGGCGCGACGGCTTATGGCTGGTACGGCGGCGCGTGGTGCCTGCTGGTGGCCGTGCCCAGCGCGTTGATCAGCGAACCCGCCGCGCTGGTGCTGCGCTTTACCGTGGGCGGCATTCTGGGCGGCATTTTGCTGCAGTCCATGCTGATCGCGGTCAACTTGCAACTGGCCCGCGTGGGCGGGCGCATGGCGCGCACCGGCGGCGTGACGGCGCTGCTGCTCACGCTACTGTGGGCCGTCGGGCCGCTGCTGGGCCTGCTCGAAGGCGCGGAAGTCGTCTGGTGGAATCGCAGCTTTGAGCGCACCAGCTTTGCGTTGGCCTCGCTGGCGCTGTTTGCCGCTTGCGCGCTGATCGCCGCCTGGCGCACGATGGCCGAAGTGCTGGCCGTGCGCCAATTGCCGTGGGGCTGGCCCGCGCTGGCGCTGATGGCCACGGTTTATTTGGCCGGGTTTGCGCCCGAAAACCGCTTGGCCACGCTGGGCATGACGGGCTTGGCGATTTGCGCGCTGGCCACCTATTTCGCCCTGCTGACCGAACCCCAGCCGCGCCCGCTGTGGCAGCGCGTCATCACGCGCCTGACAACCGGCCAGTGGCGCGCCGCGCTGCAGCAGTTGCCGCGCTGGCCCACGACGCTGGCGCTGGCGCTGCCGTTTGCCGCCGTCGTCGTGTTCGCGCTGACGCAAGAAGCGGCCTCACCGGGCATGCTGGGCGAGTATTCCGGCCTGCATGCGCTGTCGGTGGTGATGCTGATGGTGCGCGACTGTGCGCTGGCGTTGTTTCTGGCGTTTTCGCCCAAGGGGCGGCGGCCCGTGCTGGGTTTTTGGGTGCTGATGGGCGTGCTCTACGGGCTGCTGCCGTTGCTGCTGACCAGCTTTCACAGCAACCTGTTACTCGGTGTGGTGCAACCGTTGCTAATGCCGAGCAGCTGGTCCGTCGCCTTCGCGGCGCTTCACATGATCGTGGCGCTGGGTCTGCTGCGCTGGCGCTGGCGCGGCACGGCGACTTGAGCGACCGCCATTACGCCTTTACGCCATCTGCGCCGTCTGGCAGGCCAGGTTTTCAAGCGCAGCTTCCAGAATTTCCAGATTCAGCGGCTTGTGCATGACGATGACACTGCGCCCGTTCATGCTGCGAAGCAGTTCCGGGTCGGTGTCGCCGGTGATCAGAATCGCCGGAAACTCCTCGCCCAGCCGACTGCGCACGGCGGTAATCACATCAAATCCGGTTTCGCCCCCGGCCAGCCGGTAGTCGGAGACCAGAACGTCGGGCGCAAACGTATCGAGTCCGGCCAGCAGCTCGGCCTGCGTGGCGGCGGCCAGCACCTCGTGGCCGAAACACTCCAGCAGGCTGCACAGCGACTCGCGCACGATGGTGTTGTCGTCCACCAGCGCGATGCGCAGCATGCGCGGCGCCGTGGCCTGCGGCGCCGGTGCGGGTGGCGCAATGGCCTGCGCTGATTCCCCCAGCGGCAGCTCAATGGAGAACACCGAGCCGCGCCCGAGCCGGGAGCGAACCTTGATGCCCAGCCCCAGCAGAGCGGCCATCTTGGCCACAATGGCCAGCCCCAGCCCGCTGCCGTTGTTGCGCGCACCGTCGCCAAGCTGCTTGAATTCTTCAAAAATATCGGCTGTTTTGTCCTCGGGAATGCCGATGCCGCTGTCCCAGACCTCGATCCAGGTCTTGCCCCTGCAGCGCCGGCAAGCGACCAGCACGCCCCCGCGCTGGGTATAGCGCAGGGCATTTTCGATCAGGTTGCTCAGGGAGCGGCGCAGCAGCACCAGATCCGTGCGCCCGGTCCAGGCGCAGGGCATAAAGCGCAGCTTGAGTCCCTTGAGCGCGGCTTCAGGCGCATACACCGACGCCAGACTGTCAAACAGCTCCGCGACGGCAAAGTCATGAAGGACCGGGGTGACCACGCCCGCGTTGAGCTTGCTCAGATCGAGCAAATCGTTGAGCAGTTCGCTCAAACCAGTGATGCACACCTGCATGTTCGCCACCACCTTGCGGTCAGCCGCTGCCGCTGTGTTTTTGAGCAGGCTGGTGTACACACTGAGCGCCGAAAGCGGCTGGCGCAGGTCATGGCTGGCTGCGGCCAGAAAGCGCGACTTGGCATTGTTGGCCGATTCGGCCCGCGCCATGGCCACCGACAGCGCGGCGGTGCGCTCCTCCACCAGTGTTTCCAGATGAATGCGGTGCTGCTGGAGTTCAGCTTCCACCGCCTTGCGTTCGGTGATGTCCTTGTGCGTGCCAATCATGCGCAAGGGCTTGCCCTCGGCGGTCAGGCTGACGATCATGCCGCGTGCCCATATCCACATATAGCGCTGGTCTTTGCAGCGCATGCGGTATTCGCTCGTGTAGCGCGGGGCGATTTGATTCAGGCAAGACTCAAGCGCGGCCATCACGCCGGGCCTGTCGTCCGGGTGAATATGGTCAAGCCATGCGCTGTAGTTGCCGACGAACTCGCCTTTCGCATACCCCAGCATTTCCTGATAGCGCCGGGAGTGATAAGCCTCTCCAGTGACAAGATTCACGTCCCAAACCCCGTCACCCGAGCCTTCCAGCGCAAACTTCCAGCGCTCCTCGCTTTCGAGCAGCCGGTTTTCTGATTCACGGATAAGCTCAAAAGGAGCCCGGATACTGGTCACGAACGTGGCCCGAAAAAGCAGTGCATAGGCCACAAGTTTGAAGGCGTGGCCATAGATATTCTGAAAATTAGATGGCTGCACGTAGGTGGTAAACATCAGTTCGCCGACGCCCATCACAAAACTCGACAGCGCCAGCAGATAGTCGCGCGCTTCACCAGAACCTTGGGCGCGCCGCCAGAAGAGGATGGCCACGAGCAAATTGAGCAGGCACAGCAGGTACTCGTAGTCCGCCTTGAAGGCCGTGACGCCGTGTCCTTTGATAAAAGTGACCGGGAAGTCGTCGATTTGGTAGGAGCCGAACCAGATCAGCACGGCCGAGATGAACAGGCCTGCGGCCAGGGAAAATCCGCGCGACAGCGATGGCGCCCGGTCCAAGACCAGCAAGGCCATAAAAAGCACCTCGCAGGTTCGGCCCATCAGCCAGAAAAAAATGGCCCGCTGCGTGCTGCTTGGCCCGAGCAAGGCGGGCATGCCCTCGTAAGTCAGGGTGTGAAAAATATCACAGGTGACAACAATCAAAAAACCACAGATTAAAACGCTGGCCGAACGCGATTGTTGAAGATCAAATGTATTCCATGAAACGATAACCACCAGCATGGCAATGATGATGGCAAACAGCTCCAGCAGTAAATGTACTGTCAGCATACTGGTATGCACTTGTATTTCAGGCGTAAAACTGGGGGGAATTGAAAGTCCCACTGCCAACAAGACAATCACCAGCAGGGCAAAGCCCAAAGTTCGCTGTTTTAATTGGTTCTGTGTTTCCCTGGAGCGCATGCTGCTGCCTGATCTTTTGAATATTATTTGCTGGATTGTATTCAAGCTAATAGCAGCCAGGCAGCGCGCCTGGGTTTGAATTTAGCGCTTTTGGGCCAGCGCCAGCGCCAGTCCCTGTCGCACCGCCAGCTCCGGTTCTACCGCCAGCGTCACCGCACTGACGACGGCCACGCCATCGACGCCGCAGGCCAGCACGCCGGGCAGGCGTTCCAGCGAAATCCCGCCAATCGCCACCACCGGGTAGGGCGCGGCCAGCGGGGCCCATTCTTTGAGTTGCACCAAGCCGACCGGCGCGTAAGACATCACCTTGAGCGTCGTCGGGTAAATCGGGCCGATGGCCAGATACGACGGCTGCACCGCCTTGGCCCGTGCCAGTTCGGCGGGCGTGTGGGTGCTCAGGCCCAGGCGCAGACCGGCGCGGCGCAGCGCGTCGATGTCGGCGATATCTAAATCTTCCTGGCCCAGATGCACGCCGTAAGCGCCCGCCTGCAGCGCCAGTTGCCAGTGGTCGTTGATGAAGACCTGCGCGCCCGGCACGTTTTTGCCAGCGGCCACGGCGGCGTGTACTTCGCGCTCGATCTCGGCGGGCGTGTGACTGGCGGCTTTAAAACGCAATTGAACCGTGCGCACGCCCCAATCCAGCAGGCGCTGCACCCAGGCGGCATCGTGAACCACGGGGTAAAAACCGAGAGGGCCGGTGAGCGGTGCGAAAGGCGTGGAAGTCATGGCGGTCAAAACCTTTCAAAAATCTTGTTCAGGAAAAGGCGCAAGAAAAGCCGCCTTGTCGTGGCGGATGAAAGCGCCAAGCCGACTGGTACGTCGGCCAGTCTCAGGACGCGTGCCAGAACGGCACACCCACCGTCGGCGTCGAAGCCTGCGCGGCGGCGCGCTCGGGCATGGGCGTCGATTCGTAAGCAGCGCGGCCAGCGGCAACGCCGTCGGCAAACGCCCGCGCCATGCGCACCGGATCGCCCGCCTGCGCCACGGCGGTGTTGAGCAGCACCGCGTCAAAACCCAGCTCCATCACCTGCGCGGCGTGTGAGGGGCGGCCCAGACCGGCATCGACGACCAGCACCGCGTCAGGCAGGCGGCGGCGCATGGTTTCCAGCGCGAACGGGTTGAGCGGCCCGCGCCCGGTGCCAATCGGCGCGGCCCACGGCATGATGGCCGCGCAGCCCGCATCGCGCAGGCGCTGGGCCATCACCAGATCGTCGGTGGTGTAGGCGAAGACGGAAAAGCCGTCCTTGGCCAGCACGGTGGCCGCTTCCAGCGTCGCCACGGTGTCGG
>CAIYKK010000314.1 GCA_903926695.1 uncultured Burkholderiales bacterium | reverse complement strand
CCATTCACCACAACCCCAGCCAGAGCGAGCCGTGATGCAGAACTTCAGCCAGATTCTTTTTGTCATGTGGCGCGAGACCGTCGAGGCCATGCTGGTGGTGGGCATCCTGCACGCCTGGCTGTCGCACCATCCGCAGGGGCGTTTTGGCCTGCGTTATCTGTGGGGCGGCGTGGCGGCGGGTTTGGTGGGCGCGGTGCTGCTGGGTCTGGGCATCGAGGCAATGAACAGCGTGCTGTCCGACGAAGGGCAGGAGTATTTCCAGACCAGCCTGATGCTGCTGGCCGCTGGCCTGATCGTGCAAATGGTGCTGTGGATGCGCCGCAATGGCCGACGGCTCAAGCGCGACATGGAAGAAAGTCTGGGCCACAGCGTTGTGCAACAGCGCTGGTGGGGCGTGTTCGGGCTGGCGGCGATTGCGGTGGCGCGTGAGGGCAGCGAGACGGTACTGTTTCTCAGCAGTCTGGCCAGCAGCGGCGCGGGGCTGGCGGGCGGCTCTTTCTGGCTGGCGCTGGGGCTGGGCGTGGTGCTGGCGGGCGGCACTTTTTACCTGCTGCAGTTGGGCGGCAAGGTGTTTTCCTGGGCCGTTTTTTTCCGCGTCACTGAGGTGCTGCTGATGCTGCTGGCGGGCTCGCTGCTGGTCAGCGGCGTCGAAAAGCTGATTGATGTGCAACTGCTGCCCGCGCTGGTGCGCCAGGTCTGGGACAGCTCCGGCCTGCTCGACGACGGCAGCGTGCTGGGCAGCGTGATTGCCGCCTTCACCGGCTACCGGGCGCGGCCGTCGCTGACGGTGGTGCTGACGATGGCGCTGTACTGGCTGGCGATGTGGCGCCTGACCCGCCCGGCCCCCGTCAGCGCGAAGGCCAGCGCCAGCGCCGGGGTGGCACGCGCATGAATGCCGCCGCCGCAGGCGATTGGCTGCGCCGCCACGGCGCGCAGATACGTGCGCTGCAATGGGTGATCGTGCTGGTGTATGTGTTCCTGCTGGCCGTTCCCTGCATGCTGGACCTGCCCGACGAAACCACCAACATCTTCAACCACCTGACCGTGGCGGCCCAGTTTGTGTTCTGGGGCATCTGGTGGCCTTTTGTGCTGCTCAGCATGGTGCTGCTGGGGCGCTTCTGGTGCGGCGTGCTGTGCCCGGAAGGCGCGCTGTCCGAATGGGCCAGCCGCAAGGGCCAGAACCGCGCCATTCCGCGCTGGATGCGCTGGAATGGCTGGCCCTTCGCCGCCTTCGTGATGACCACGGTGTATGGCCAGATGGTCAGCGTCTATCAATACCCCAAAGCGGCGCTGCTGGTGCTGGGCGGCTCGACCGTCGCCGCCGTCATCGTCGGCTACCTCTATGGCCGGGAAAAGCGCGTCTGGTGCAAATACCTGTGCCCGGTCAGCGGCGTGTTTGGCCTGTTAGCCAAGCTCGCGCCGCTGCATTTTCGCGTCGATGGCGACGCCTGGCGCCAGTCCTACAGCGCGCCCGCCCGCGTGATTCCGGTCCAGGCTCTCAACTGCGCGCCGCTGGTGGCCATGCGCAAGATGCAGGGCGCCAGCGACTGCCACATGTGCGGGCGCTGCAGCGGTCACCGGGACGCCGTGACGCTGTGTACGCGCTCGCCGAACCACGAAATCGTCGTGCTGGGCGAGCAGCTGGCCAACGGCTG
>CAIYKK010000313.1 GCA_903926695.1 uncultured Burkholderiales bacterium | reverse complement strand
TGGATGAAAGGCACCGAGCCGTCGCCCGCCAGCCAACCCGTCGCGCCGCAGACGCTGCAGCTCGGCGCGCACCGGCTGGAGTTGCGGCGGCTGCAGGGCCACACCAGCGACGATTTATTGCTGCTCGATCACAGCACCGGCGTGGTGTTCACGGGCGGACTGGTGTTCAGCCAGCGCGTGCCGACGACGCCGCACGCCGACATGGTCCAGTGGCTGCAAAGCCTGGACGCGCTGGATAAATTACTTGAAGGCTTCACGCTCACAGCGCTGGTGCCCAGCCACGGGCCGGTGGCCGCCGACCGGCGCGGCATCGCCCAGACGCGTGACTGGTTGCAGTGGGTCTCTAACTTGATGCAAAGCAGCGCCCGGCGCGGCCTCGATTTGAGCGAAGTGCTGCAAACACCGCTGCCCGAACGCTTTCAAAACTGGGCCGCGCAGCCCGCCGAACTGCACCGCACGCTCACCCAGTGGTATCCGGTGGAAGAGCGCCGCGCCCTGACCCAGACGCTGCCCGCCAAGTGATTCGTTTTTGAACACTGTCCCATCCTGAGCCTGTCTTTTAAGAACACACCGCCCGGCGCGCCGCGCCCAAAGTCCGCGTAAACCCGCTGTCAGCGCCGTCAAAGCGGCTTTGCGACGCTGGCACAAAAGTTGCCATTTAGCTCAGTGAGTCCGGCCCAGCTTGACCGGCCAACCGACTCACTGCCGACCGGGCATGCGGCACGGGCGCCACCATCAACTTTATGAGACAAGCAGGAGACAACACTGTGAAACGCACATTAATCAGCCTTTTGGTCATGCTCGCCACGGCCCACGCCGGCGCGCAGGTGACCGATGCCATGATCGGCAACGATGCCAGCACGCCGAACGACGTTCTGAGCTGGGGCATGGGCACGCAGGGCCAGCGCCACTCGACCCTCAAGGCCGTCAATCCCAAAACCATCAGCCGCCTGACGCCCGTCTGGTCCATGTCCTTCGGCGGTGAAAAGCAGCGTGGCCAGGAATCCCAGCCGCTGATTTACAACGGCAAGATGTTCGTCACGGCCTCCTACTCGCGCATTTACGCGCTCGATGCCAAGACCGGCCAAAAACTCTGGAAATACGAACACCGCCTGCCAGAAGGCATCATGCCTTGCTGCGACGTGGTGAACCGTGGCGCCGCCCTGTATGACAACCTGGTGATCTTCGCCACGCTTGACGCGCAACTCGTCGCGCTGGACCAGAACACCGGCAAAGTCGTCTGGAAAGAAAAAATCGACGACTACACCGCTGGCTACAGCGCCACCGCTGCGCCGCTGATCGCCGAAGGCCTGCTGCTGACCGGCGTGTCCGGCGGCGAGTTCGGCGTGATTGGCCGCGTTGAAGCGCGTGACCCCAAGACCGGCAAGCTGGTCTGGTCGCGCCCCACGGTCGAAGGCCACATGGGTTACAAGGACGGCAAAGAAAACGGCATCAGCGGCACCACCAACGCCACCTGGCCCGGCGAAACCTGGAAAACCGGCGGCGCCGCCACCTGGCTGGGCGGCACTTACGACGCCAAGACGGGCTTGGCTTATTTCGGCACCGGCAACCCCGGCCCGTGGAACAGCCATGTGCGCAAGGGCGACAACCTGTATTCGTCTTCCACCGTCGCCATCGACGTGAAGACCGGCAAGATCGCCTGGAGCTACCAAGGCACGCCGAACGATTCGTGGGACTTTGACGGCGTCAACGAATTCATCACCTTCGATATGGACGGCAAGCGCATGGGCGCGAAAGCTGACCGTAACGGTTTCTTCTACGTGATTGACGCCACCACCGGCAAGCTGGGCAACGCCTTCCCGTTTGTCAAGAAAATCACCTGGGCCACGGACATCGACCTGAAAACCGGCCGTCCTAACTTCATCGCCGACAACCGTCCTGGCGACCCGACCGCCGAAGGCGGCGACGGCACCAAGGGCAAATCCGTGTTTGCCGCGCCCGCTTTCCTGGGCGGCAAAAACCAGATGCCAATGGCCTACAGCCCGCAAACCAAGCTGTTCTACGTGCCGACCAACGAATGGGGCATGGAAATCTGGAACGAGCCTATCACCTACAAAAAGGGCGGCGCTTACCTGGGCGCGGGTTTCACGATCAAGCCTTTGTTTGAAGACCATATCGGCTCGCTGCGCGCTATCAATCCGAAAACCGGCAAAGTGGCTTGGGAAGTGAAAAACACCGCGCCGCTGTGGGGCGGCGTGCTGACCACCGCTGGCAATCTGGTGTTCTGGGGCACGCCAGAAGGCTTCCTGAAAGCCGCTGACGCCACCACCGGCAAGGTCGTCTGGGAATTCCAGACCGGCTCCGGCGTGGTTGCGCCTCCGATCACCTGGATGCAGGACGGCGAGCAGTACATCAGCGTGGTCTCCGGCTGGGGCGGCGCGGTGCCACTGTGGGGCGGCGAAGTGGCCAAGAAGGTCAACTTCCTGGAGCAAGGCGGCTCCGTCTGGACCTTCAAGCTCATGAAATAAACCTGTGAGGCGCGGGGGCCGCCTTTGCCGGGCGGCCCCGGCCTTTTAAAAAACCGTTGCGGCCCGGCGCCGCCTGTTGAACCTTTATTGAAAATTTTCCGCCATGAAAATCCACCACCTCCTTTGTGCATCGCTGCTGGCGGCCTCAGGCTTTTCCAGCGTCCATGCTGCCGATGAAGTCACGGCCATGTCGGACATGGTCCGCGCCAGCGGCTGCTTTTCCTGCCACTCCGTGACCGAAAAAATCGTCGGCCCCGCGTTTCAGAGCGTCAGCGCCAAATACGCGGGCGATAAAGACGCCGTCGCCAACCTGATGCAGAGCGTGCGCAACGGCTCGGTGGGCAAATGGAGTTCCCGCGTGGCCATGCCAGCGCACCCCAGCCTGAGCAACGACGACCTGAAAAAGCTCGTCACCTGGGTGCTGGCGCAAAAGCCTTAAGCCAGCGCTGGACGCGTGTCTGGCTTTGCCCGAGCGCGTTGGGCCGGGGCTGGACGCAGATAGGGCTTGTTCCAGCGCATTGAGTCCGCAGCGGCTCAGTGGCTGTGTTTTAAAACGAAAACGCCGGTCATCAACCGGCGTTTTGCGTTCAGCAGCGTTTAGCAGCGTTCAGGCGTCAAGCCTGCGGATGCAGCCGCCGCGATTCGCTGTCGCTGCGAAACACCAGCGGCACCGTCCGGTTCTCCGGGGCGCGGCGCACCAGCTCGACGATTTTTTCGTGGTGCGGCGATTTGCTGCACACCGGATCGGCTTGCGTCGCGTCGCCGGTGACCAAAAAGGCCTGGCAGCGGCAGCCGCCGAAATCCTTACCGCGCTCGCTGCAGTCGCGGCAGGGCGGTTTCATCCAGTCTTCGCCCCGGTAGGCGTTGAAGGCCTGGCTGCGCGCCCAGATGTCGGCCAGCGGCTGGTCTTGTACGCGGGGCAGGTTCAGCCCCGGCAGATCGCGGGCGTTGTGGCAGGGCAGGGCCGTGCCGTCGGGCGCGATGGCCAAAAACACGGCGCCCCAGCCGTTCATGCAGGCTTTGGGGCGCTGCTCAAAATAATCGGGCACGACAAACAGCACGCGGCACGGCGGCTTGGGCTGGGCGCGGTAGCGGTTGACCACGGCTTCGGCCTCAGTCAATTGCTCCTGCGTGGGCATGAGGTGGTCGCGGTTGGTCCAGGCCCAGCCGTAATACTGCGTATTGGCCAGCTCTAAAAACTCCGCGCCCAGCGCTTCGGCCATCTCGATGATCTTGCCGACGTGCGGCAGGTTGTGCCGGTGCAGCACGCAGTTCATCACCATCGGCCAGTCGTGTTCTTTGATCAGCTTGGCGACTTTGAGCTTGAGGTCAAACGTCTTGGTGTGGCTCAGAAAGTCGTTCAGCTCTTTGGTCGAATCCTGAAACGACAGCTGAACGTGATCCAGCCCGGCGTCTTTCAGTTTGCGGGCGCGGGCTTCGGTGAAACCGACGCCGGAAGTGATGAGGTTGGTATAAAAACCCAGATGGCGCGCTTCTTGAACCAGCTCTTCCAGATCGTCGCGCAGCATCGGCTCGCCGCCGGAAAAGCCCAGTTGCGCCGCGCCCAGCGCACGCGCCTGGCGCATCACATCGACCCACTGCGCGGTGGTCATTTCGCTTTGCAGCCGGGCGTATTGCGTCGGGTTGTAGCAAAACACGCAGTGCAGCGGGCAGCGGTACGTTAACTCGGCCAGCAGCCACAGCGGCGGCGGCACCGGCGGCACTGGCGCGACAGACGCGGCAGGCAAGGCAGACGTGATAGGCGCAGCGGGCGACGCAGCAACCGGCGTTGAAATGTCAGACGATCCAGCCACGGCGAACTCCTTCTTCGAGCATCGCTTGCACCTGCGGCGCGATGCCTTTGGTGTTGTACAGCGCTTCAAGCTCAACGACGATGCCGCCGGGGCTGAATTTGCCGTTGCAGCGGCGCAAAATTTCAGCCGCGCTGTCGTTGAGCTTGACCATGCCTTCGGGGTAAAGCAGCACCCAGGCGACCTGCACCGGCTCGTATTGCAGGCGGTACAGGCGCGACAAGAGCGGGTAGGCTGGAATCGCCACGGGCGCAGGCGCGGCAGGCGCAGCGCTGGCGTCCGCTGGCGGGAGGTTGGTGGTTGTCATGTGCAGGCTTTCTCGATGCCGTCGAGCATGCTCCACAAAATATCGAGCTTGAACTGCAGGATATCGAGGGCGCGCTGCTGTGCGGCGCGGGTGGTGAAGTGGTTCAGCGTCACAGCCAGGCCGTGTTCCACGTCGCGGCTGGCCAGCGGAATGCGGCTGCGGAAATAAGTCAAGCCCTCGGCCTGACTCCACGGGTAATGACCGGGCCAGGTCGCCAGACGGTCTTTGTGAATCTGCGGCGCAAACATCTCCGTCAGGGACGAACACACGGCTTCCTGCCACGGCGCTTTGGCGGCAAAGTTGACATAGGCGTCGCAGGCAAAACGCACCGCCGGGGCCACGCCCTGCAGCGACCACAGCTCATCACGCGAAATGCCCACGGCCTGACCCAGCTGAGTCCAGGTTTCAATGCCGCCGGCTGCCGAGCCTTCGTAGTCGCCGTAGCCGTCGTGGTCGAGGATGCGCTCAATCCACAGCCGCCGGTGCGCCCGGTCGGGCATGTTGGCCAAAATGGCCGCGTCCTTGCGCGGAATGCAAATCTGGTAATAAAAACGATTCGCCACCCAGCAGCGGATTTCCTCGGCGGTGCAGCCGCCCGAGTTCATGCGCACATTGAACGGGTGGTGAATGTGGTACGCCGCGCCCTTGGCGCGCAACTGGCGCTCAAATTCGGCGGGAGTCCAGGCCGGTTCGCTGGCGGCGGGAGCGGGGGAGTTGGCGATGTCCATAGTCATGATGATGTGCAGCCGCTTAAAACGTGATGTCCATGCCGTCGAAGGCGACTTCGATGCCGTGCGCTGTCAGCACGGCGCGCTCGTCGGAGTCTTCGCGCAGGATGGGGTTGGTGTTGTTAATGTGAATGAGGATTTTGCGCACGGAGCTGGGCAGGGCGTCGAGCTGCTCAATCATGCCTTGCGGGCCGCTTTGCGGCAGGTGGCCGATCTGGCGTGCGCCTTTGGCTGAAAAACCCAGGCGCTGCATTTCGTCTTCGGTCCAGAAGGTGCCATCGACGAGTACGACGGCGCATTGCGCCATCAAATCCAGCAGTGCCGGGGTCATCTCGCCCAAGCCGGGCGCATAAAAAGCGCGCTGGCCGCTGGCCGGGTTTTCAATCAGGATGCCCATGTTGTCGCCGGGGCGCGGGCATTCGCGAAACGGCGAATACGGCGGCGGCTTGGACGACAGCAGCACGGGCGAAATGGCGATTTCGGGCAGTCCGGGCACGGGCATGAACTGGCCCTCGGCGCGCAGCGCAATGGGGGCCACGCCGCAGTAATGCGACAGGATGCGGGTGATCGGGAAACCCTCGGCAATGTCCGAGAGCACTTCGGGCGTGGCCAGCAACGGCAGCGGGCTTTGGCGCTCGCGCAGCATCAAGAGGCCCGTGACGTGGTCGATTTGCGCGTCCATCAAGAGCACGGCGGCGATGCCACTGTCGCGGGTGGCGCGGGCTGGTTGCAACTCGGGGTTGGCCTGAATCTGCGTGAGGATGTCGGGCGAGGCGTTGATCAGCAGCCAGTCGCTGCCGTTGGCGCTGACGGCAATCGACGACTGGGTGCGGGCCTTGGCGTTGATGGTGCCACGGCGCAGGCCGTCGCAATTGAGGCAGTTGCAGTTCCACTGCGGAAAGCCGCCACCGGCGGAGGAACCTAAAACTCGGATACGCATGGATGAACCCCGGTGTGTTCGGGTGATAAAAAAAAGCGCACGGGCTGAGAGCCTGTGCGCTTGGCTGCTCAGTGAGGCTGAATCAGCGGTTGGCGATGTACATCGTGATTTCAAAGCCGAAACGCAGATCGGTGAAGGCGGGGGTAGTCCATTGCATAGTGTCTGTCTCCTGTTGGTTGGCATGAAATGTGTCTGCCAGCGTTGTAGCGGCGATTGCTTTTACAGCGCAGCGTCTTTTTTACAGCAATATCAATGCCATGCCAAGCCACCTTTTTTTACCTGCTCCCCGGCGGCCTGCCAGCCGCCCGTATTCACGCTGGCCGCAGCCTGAGTGGGTGGCCACCGGGCGCGACAGCCGCATGGCTTATCGCCTTGTCGGGCTTGCCGATGGCGAGCCGTGGTTAGCCCTGCACGGCGGGCCGGGGGGCAGCAGCCAGCCCGATGCGCTGCACGCTTTCCGGCTGACGCGCCAGCAGGTGATCTTGCCGGATCAGCGCGGCGCGGGCCTGTCGCGCCCACGCGGACGCACGGCGGGCAACCATACCGATCAATTGGTGGCTGATCTGGAAGTCTTGCGGCTGGAATTGGGCCTTGAGTGCTGGAGTATTTTGGCGGGCTCCTGGGGCACGGTGCTGGCGCTGCGTTATGCCCAGATTCACCCGCAGCGGGTCAATCGGCTGGTGCTACGAGGCGCTTTCGGCCTGAGCCGGGCCGAGATTCGCGGCCTGCTGCATCCCGATGCGCGTCGGGAATGGCGCGTGGCGCAAAGTCCACACTGGCCACGGGCGGGCCTGAGCAGTTTTCCGAATGTGCTCGCCCGGCTGGAACAGGTGTTGCAAGTTGGAACACCCAGTGTTGCAGGCCTGAGATTGATTCGCTGCTGGAATTTGCTGGAGCAGGGCGCGGCCTTGCGCGGCATGCGGCGCAGCCTGCTCGAAGTTGCCACCCTGAAAGACGCGCCCCTGGCCGTGGCGGTGCGCCGGGGCTGGACGCAATTGCAGCGCGGGCGACGCCGGGCGCAGGCGGGTTTGAACCGGCCCGGCGTTTTTAAAGCCGACCGGCGCGGCTGGCAGAAATTCCGCATTCAGGCGCATTACCTGCGCCACAAGGGATTTTTGCGCCCCGGCGAGTTGAACCGGGCTGTGCGTTCGCTCGCCGACAACGCGATTCCCAGCGACTGGGTTCATGGCCGCTTCGACGCCATCTGCCCGCTTGAGAATAGCCGCCAGTGGGTGCGGCAAACCGAGGCATTAACGCCGCTAACGCCGGGGCTGGCTTGCGGACATTCGCCAGTGGCGGGCCATCTGGCGAGTGAGCCGGGCATACGCGCCGCGCTCGCGGGCATTGTGCAAAACCGGCGCGGGGCGTGATGAGCGGCTTCAGACTGTGTTCAGTTGCTGGGGCGCGGGGCGGCATGAGTGCTTCAGACCGCGTTCAGTTGCCGGCCTTTTGGTGGCGGATGGTCTGGGCGCTGCCGTTGAAACTGCCGGTGAATTTCAGGCGGTTGCTAGTGGGCGCGCTGCTCAGTTCAGGCTTGGCGCCGCAAGCCGCGCAAGCCGCGCAAGCCGCGCAAGCCGCGCAAGCCAATCAAGTCGCACAGGCCACGCAACTCGAAGTTAGCGGCCATGCCGGTTTCACACATCCAACCCAGGTTGCGCCAGCCACTCAACCCAAAACCCGGCATCCCGCGCCGCCCGGCTGCGCGACCGCCGCGCCCGTGGACTGGCAGCTAGTCGCGCCCGGCGTCTGGGTCTGGCTGCCCGAGCAGCTGGCGGAAATCTCGCCCGCCAACTTGGGGCGCGTGCTGCCGATCAGCGCCGTGGTCGATGGCGCGCAGGCGCTGGTGATTGATCCCGGCCCGAGTCGGGCGGTGGGCTGGCGCGTCAGGCGTTCGCTGGCCTGCCAGCTGGGCGCGCAGGTGCGTTGGGTCGTCAACACCCACGCCCACGCCGAAAGCGTGCTGGGCAATTCGGCCTTTGCTGATTTGCAGGCGCACGGTTTTTTAAAAATTGCCGCCAGCGCCGCCACCCGCGCCGCCATGCAGCGGCGCTGCCCGCAGTGCCTGCAGTCGCTGATTGACCATGTGGGCGCTTCGGCCATGAAAGGCAGCCGCATCGTGCTGCCCAGCCGCACACTGCACGAAGGCGAAATGCTGCAAATTGGCCGCATCCGGCTGCAGGTCATGCTGGCTGAAAATGCCCACACTGAAAGCGATTTGCTGCTCTGGGCACCGCAGCAGCGGGTGCTGTGGGCGGGCGGCCTGATCTACGAAGGGCGCGTTCCAGAACTGGCGCAGGGCAGCCTGAGCGGCTGGTTAAATGCCCTGCCGCGATTGGCCGCGCTGCGCCCGGCGGTCATCGTCGGGGCCGCGCTGTCAGTTTCCAACGATGGTTTGTCCGAACCGACGGCGCTTAAAGCCACCACGGCTTATTTGCAGGCGTTGCGCCAGCGCGTACTGCAGGCGATGGACGACGGGCTGGACGGCAGCGATCTAAAGTCGCTGGAACTGCCGGACTACGCCGATTGGGTCGGTTACCGCCAGCGCCACGGTTTTAACGTTCAGCGCGCCTGGCGCGAGCTGGAACCTGAATGGATGGAAGCGGCCCGCCCCGCCAGCCCCGCCAGCGCCTCAGTTCCAGACATCGGGCGGTAGCTGCTCCTTGCGCCGGTACACCGTGTTGCGCGACACGCCCAGCGCTTTAGCGGCGGCAGAGACATTGCCCTTGTGCTGCTGCAGCATCCGCGTCATGGCGATCAGCGCCACGTCC
>CAIYKK010000312.1 GCA_903926695.1 uncultured Burkholderiales bacterium | reverse complement strand
CCGTCCAACGCCTTTTCTTTTTTCTTGCTGTTGCCGTGCATATCCACAATGCGCAGGAAAGGAAAGCTCTGACGTAAATGTCGGCGCATCCCTTTGAAAGTCGGGTTGTCCAGATAGGAATGGTCAGTGATGAATCCCAGCACGCCCACACCGCCCTGCAAGATACGCAGCTCTGCAAAACGTATGAACTTGACGTAATCGTTTTGCAACCACTTGCCTTGACCAGGTTTTTGCAAATCAGGGTAGCCGCGCTTGTACTCATGCACCGCCGCAACGATACCGGGAAGATTGTTGTTCGCAGAATGTCCGGCATAGGGCGGATTGCCCACAATGACCGTAAAGCAGGACTGCTCTTTGGCAAAGTTGGCTGCGCTGGCCTCATGTGCCAGCATGGGAGCCATAGCCTCCAGTTGCGCCTGCACCGGATGCGCAGGCTCCAGCGCATTCGTCAAAAACACATTCACACGCGGCCCGTTGTCGGGAAAGGTGTAGCCGGTTTCGGCCAGCTTCAGGCCGATTTTCATGTGTGCGATGGCATACGGGGCCATCATCAGCTCGAACGCATAAAGGCGCGGCAGCAGGTGCGTTTGCACGTAGTCCACCCACAGCGGCTGCCACTGCGTTTTTGTGACCTTGCCTTGTTTGCGCCACTTGGCCAGCATGTGGGCGTGAACCTGCGTGATGACTTCAACGATGAAAGTGCCGGTGCCGGTGGCCGGGTCCAGCACCTGCACAAAAGGGGTTTGCGCGGTGCAGAACTTGGGCAGTTTCAGTTCTGGCTTGGCCGCCAGCATCTCGCCCCAGGTGATGGTGCTGGCCAGGCCGTCTTCAATGCCGAAGTCGGTTTTCAAAATCTCATCGACGCTGCGCACAATGAATTGCACCACCGGCGACGGGGTGTAAAACACGCCGCGCTTGGCGCGCATGGCCTTGTCGTAGGCTTTGAGGAAATCTTCGTAGAAGTGGATCACCGGATCGTCGCCCGGCTTTTCTTTGTTGAAGGCGCGTAGCACGGCGTCCATCGGCACGTCGCGCAGGGTGGCCACCACTTCGTTGATGCCCAGCTCGTCAAAATCGACGCGCTTGGCTTTTTTGCGGTTCCGGCCCCCGGCGCTCAAAAAGTCTGCCAGCAATTCCTTCAAAAACGGGTTGGTGCTGGGCACCATGTCCGACAGGTTGTCGGCCACCAGCGCGCCGCTGCTGCGGCTGGCGCGGGCGGTAAACAGGCCGTAAGTGATGGTTTGCGCAAACATGTCGGCAAAGCCATCGGCTGACAGGTCGGCAATCAGGTTTTCCTTGAACGCCTTGTGCAACTGGCGCAGGTGGCCTTTGTCGTTTTCCAGCGCCAGCACCGCATTGACGCGGCTGCGGATGCGTTTGGCCAGTTCAGCCAGCGCCAGCGCCAGCGATTTGCTGTCGTTGATGACTTGGCGGTATTTCAGCGTGAAGGCGCTGGCCCACTGGGTGCGCCAGGCGTCTTGGTCGGCTTTGCTGGCGGTATGCGCGGGCCAGCGCAGTTTTTCTTTCAGCGTTTTGGCCACGTAGCCCAATTGATGACCCGTATCGGTTTCATCCCAGCCCAACACGCGCAGGGTGGGAATATCGCCCACGTCAGACTCGTCGGTGAAATGGGCCAGCGCAATCTCACGCGGATGCGCGGCGCTGCCCTCGCCAAAGCTGGAGACAAACAGCAGGTCACGCGCCAGCCAAGTCTGGTGGCCACCGCTTTGAACGCGGCTTTTGATAACCAGGCCGTTCAGAATGCGGCGCAGCACGGTAATTGGCAGTTGCCCCTTGTCAAAGTCCACAAAAAAGATGCCCCACGGCTGGCCGGTGACCAGCGGGCGCAGTTGTTTGATCGAATTGATGGCGACTTGATGCTCGGCCTTGAGGTTCAGCTCTTCGGGCTGCCAGTCGTAAACAGCATCTTCCCAGTCGTCCACATCCACAGGCCAGCCTAATTCTTCGTCAAGGTATTTGACGAGGGCGGGAATGGTTTGAATACGGCGAAGTGCTTCGGCTTGAGGATCGAATAGTGGTTTGGGTGCGGTTGCCATTTTTAAAGTTTTCCCTGATGTTTTAAATGTTTTCGGTCACTGTACCGTTCACCCGGCCAGTTCCATCCAGGCAATCAGCTGCGGCGCAACACCGACTGGAGCCTGAACCTGGCGGAAATAACCGTTTTTTAGATGCTTTTCAACCTTGACACGCGCTTCGGACAAGGTTGGTTGGGCAATTTGGCAATGGCGCGGGGTTTCAGGCTCACTGCGAATCACCGCGTCTATCGCGGCAGCGTCTTCCAGCACTTTGCCGGTCTGCAAGTCCAGCAGCAGCCATTCGGTGCGCCCGGCTGCCAGTGTCCACGAATCGGCATCGGTAGCGGCATCCTTGACCGTATTGTCTTTTCCTGGGAGGCCGAAGCAAAAAAACACGGCCTGCGTGCCAGTCTGAACGTGAGTCTTGCCGCTGAACACCCGACCAGGCAAGGCATCGAGCCGAGCGGCTAAATCAGGGTGTGCCGCCAGCAGGCGCTGGTATTCCAGGTGCATGGTTTCCAGCACCGTGGGCTCGCCCTCATAGCTGTGGTCAAAGTCTTTCAGCGCCGCAAAATCGTCTTCGGGTCTCAGGAGCTTTTTGCCTTCAATGCCCAAGGTCTTGGAGATGAGCAAAGTTTTGCTGGAAACTTTTTTGTACAGATTCAGCAGCTCATCCAGTTCGCCGGGAGGCAAAAAGTTCCAGTATTCCACCGTGCCGCGAATGGCTTTGACATCGGGGTGATCTTTGACCAGCTTTTTCTCAATCTCTGGATTCATGCGCCGGTCCACGCGGCCAATGCGCTGCATCAGACGAACGGGATTCCAGTGCAGATCGTAATTAATCAGGCGTGTGGCATCCTGCAAATTCAGGCCTTCGCTCAGTACGTCGGTGGCAATCAGCACGCGGGTTTCAGAGTGCCCCTTGTCGGCCAATTCCTGGCTATTCATGCCGTTGTAGTACGGGGCAAACTGGCGAATCACGTCGCTGCGGCTGCGCTTGGTGGCCGAGTCGATTTGGTCAATGCCTTTGATGCCAGCCTTCCCTAATTCCTTGGCCAGATAGCGGGCGGTGGCCATGAACTCGCTGAAGATCATGACCTTGTGTTTTTTCAGCACGGGGTCATTCTTGAGCAAGTGAATCAGGGCGCGCAGTTTGTCGTCGTGGCTGGGTTTGAACTGGCGTAACTCGTTTAAGAACTCGGCAATCTGGTTCAAGTCCTGAAACGACTCCGACAGGATTTGCGGCACCTCAAACAAGTCGCGGTCCAGCACTTCAGCAGCTTCAAGCATTTCTTCTGAAATGATGTCTTCGTCCTGCTCTGGATCAATTTCAGCCGCCTCATCAAAAAGCTCGTTTTGGCGTTTTTTCTCGTCGCCCAGCAGTTCGCTCTGGTGGATTTTCCAGCGTTCAAAAGCCGCCAATTCATGCTTGGTGCTGCTATTGACCTGCACAAAGGCCATGACTTTGTAGAGCAATTGCCAGCAAGACGACTCAAAGGCCCGCGCCGAACTCTCAAAGCGTTTCAAGAACAAAATCCGAATCAGCCCCACCACCTGTTTCTGGCGGTTGTCTTCAAAGCCGTTTTCCACCGGAACCTTTGAATAGGCCAAGGGGTAGTACATCGGCAAAGTAAACAGCGGCTGTTTTTTGTTGAAAGCTTTTTCCAGCATTCCTAACAACTTGCCGTAGGTCTTTTTGACGGAATATTCAGCCACTTTAGGCGCTTCGCGCTTGGGAAACATGGCCTCTTTGGCACCGGCGGCGATCTGGCTTTGCTTGACGTAGGCGCGGCTGCGTTGCACCACCAGTTCACGAAACAGGCTGTCTTGCGAGAGCAGGTCACCCGTCTCGACACCAGGCAATTCCCCTTGAATCAAGTCACCGCCCATGCGCTTGACCAGCTCTTTTTCCAGCTTGCGAAAGTGGCCGGGCAGCGAGTGAATGCCCAGCGTGTCTTTGAAATGCCCAGGCTCGCGCTGGGTGAAATGCTCAATCAAATGCTGCAGGTCAATCAAGCGGTTGTTGATCGGCGTGGCCGTGAGCATGAAAACCTGCTTGCCTTTGGCCATGCCTTGCATCTGCCAGTAGCGCGAGGTTTCTTTCTTGGTGCTGGGATTGCGAAAGTGATGGGCTTCATCAACGATGATGACATCGGCTTGTTCTTTGAGTCTTTGGAGTTTTTCAACCCAATCACCGTTGCGCTGCAAATCCGTGTGATTGATCACAACAAGGTTGGAGAAATCGCCAAACAGCTCTGGAAGATAGCGGCGCAGGCTCGATTCCCACACCGGCTCACGGCCCGATTTGGGAACGATGAGCAATACTTTTTTGCGCTCAAACTTCACCAAACGCTCAATCAGCATCAGGCCAACGAATGTTTTTCCCAAGCCAACGCCGTCGCACAAGAAGGCACCGCCGTATTTGCCACCAATTTTGAGCAATGCACCGTAGCCGTCGCGCTGGTATTGGTCCAGGATGGGATACATGCGGGACTGCTTGCGCTCCCAATCGCCAGCGGTTTCTTCATAATTGCTGAAATAAGCCTGCAACGATTTGGCATAGATTTCAAACGGCAGATAGTGGCGAATCTGGCGCTCCATGACCTTGAGGATTTCATCCGACACGTCTTCGGCATCGTCCCAATGCGCCTCGTACCACTGCTGAAGCTCTTCCACTTCACGACGCAGTTGCACATTCAGCTCGACATTGCCCGTCAAGCCGGGAAAGGTGAAATTGCTGGAGCCTACCAAAGCCGATGACCCGACCACGGCCAGCTTGCTGTGGGTGATGTAGGCCTTGGCGTGAAACTTTTTCTTGGTGTAAATCCGGCACGAAATCTGTCCACTCTTGAGTGCTTCAACAATGGCCGGAACACCTTTTAAGAAGTCATTCTTGATTTTTTCATGCTCGATGCTGGCGTCGAGTTGCCCTTTGATGCGGAAAGTTCCCTCTATCAGGGCTTTTTGCGTGCGCTTGGTGACTTCATCACCCATGAGGATGCGGATTTGATCCAGCTTTTGCCACTTGCCATCCAGGGCAAGCAGGGCGCCGATTTCAAAATAACCCGTCGCAATGTCGAAGCGAGAAGAGATTTCGGTCCATTCGGATAAATAGTTGAGAACTTTCCAATCGTCATCGCTGTTGTCAACAATGAACAGCTCGTTTCCGGTCTTCTTAGTCATGTATCACTGGCCTTCCTTCGTCCATCGTAACAAGACAAGGGAAGGCTTTACATAAACGCTTAGCTATTTTTCAAATAGCCTTTTTTAAGCAAACCGATAAGAAAAAATCAACGCTTCACCCGGCAAAAAGTCCGCCGCCCTCTGCCTGCGGCGGCGTCACGCCCAAATGCCGGTACGCCGCCAGCGTCGCCACGCGCCCACGCGGTGTGCGCTGGATAAAACCCTGCTGAATCAAATAAGGCTCGATCATGTCTTCAATCGTGCCCGGCTCCTCGCCGATGCTGGCGGCGATGTTGTCCAGCCCGACCGGGCCGCCGTCGAAGCGGTGAATCAGCGCCTCCAGAAACTTGCGGTCCATCACGTCAAAACCCAGCGGGTCCACGTCCAGCATGGCCAGCGCCCGGTTGGCGATTTCCAGCGTGATCTGGCCGGTGCCTTTGACATCGGCGTAGTCGCGCACCCGGCGCAGCAGCCGGTTGGCGATGCGCGGCGTGCCGCGTGAGCGCCGGGCGATTTCAAAGCCGCCCGCCTCGTCCATCGGCGCGTTTAAAAGCCCGGCGCTGCGCTTGACGATGCGCGCCAGCTCCTCGGGCGTGTAGAACTCCAGCCGCGCCACGATGCCAAAGCGGTCGCGCAGCGGGTTCGTCAGCATGCCCGCCCGCGTCGTCGCGCCGACCAGCGTGAACGGCTGCAAATCGAGCTTGATGGAGCGCGCCGCCGGACCTTCGCCGATCATGATGTCGATCTGGTAATCCTCCAGCGCCGGGTAGAGGATTTCCTCCACCACGGGGCTCAGGCGGTGGATTTCGTCGATGAACAGCACGTCGTTCTTTTCGAGATTGGTCAGCAACGCGGCCAGGTCTTTGGGCTTTTCCAGCACCGGCCCGGAGGTCGAGCGCATGTTGACGCCCAGCTCGTGCGCGATGATGTGGCTCAGCGTGGTTTTGCCCAGGCCGGGCGGGCCGAACAGCAGCACATGGTCCAGCGCCTCGCCGCGCTTGTTGGCCGCGCCGATGAAGATTTCGAGCTGCTCACGCGCCTTGGTCTGGCCGACGTAATCGTCAAACAGCTTGGGGCGCAGGGCGCGCTCGATGGCCTCTTCCTTGGGCGAAGCCGGGGCCGCCGACAGGATGCGCTTTGGTGGCGGCAGGTCGGACATATCGAAGTTGTCGGTTTGGATACTCATAGGGAACGCGCTTTCATCAATTTTTCCAGCCCCTGAATCAGCTTGGCCAGACTGGGTGAACAAGGCGCATCAAAGTCGAGGTGCGGGGCTATATTTTTGGCCCACTCCACTTTCATGGCACCGGAAACTTCTTTCGGGTTGATCTTGAGCGACTCAGCCAAGCGCTCCCAGGCACCCACGATGGCGTCGGGCTTGATATTTTTCAGTACCGCCTTTTTGACCTGTCCGGGATAGGCTTTTTCCAGGGCGGCGGCATCGGCAATAAACCAGCTTTCAGTTTCTTCAATTGCCAGCCGAAACATGACTTGCGGCTTGACGGGCAGGCTGGCGAGCATGGCGTTGAGATCGCTCAAGAGTTGGGCGCAAGGCGCGTCATCCGCATCCAGAACCACCAACACCCAGCCATCATGGGCCAAAGACTTGCCATAGCCGCCCAGTTTGGCCGGAAGCTGATCCAGCAAGCCCCGATGTTTGGGGTCTGGTTTGCTTAACGGGTTGAGCGGCAGCTTTCCCTTGCCTTGGTGGGCATGAAGGCGAAAGTCCTGCCCTTCCTGCAGCCCGAATTTTCTGTGCAGAACCTCTTTGAGCGTGGGCACATCGGATGCCCCCTCCAGCAACACCTCTAGCCAACTCATGGGTTACCGATTCCAAAATGATCGCTAAACCACAGGCTGCCCATCGGAATACCTTCGTCAAAAAGCGCCCTGACTTGGGCAATATCTGCGGCACAAGTCAGGCTTGAATAACCATCCGCACCCTTGCTCAAAATCCAGACTTCCTCCGGCGTCAGCGCATCGACAAAATTAGGCGCATGGGTGGAAATCAACACCTGCGGTCCACGCGCCTGACGTGAGAAAGTTTTCAACTCCGTCGCCAGCAGGGACAGCAATTGATGATGCAGCCCATTTTCCGGCTCTTCTATTCCAATCAATGACGCGGGATTCGGGTCTTCCATCAGCAGCAGATAAGCCAGAAGCTTCAAAGTCCCATCCGACATGTCTTGCTGAAAAAACGGCTCCGCATAGCCTTCGCAATAAAACTCCAGGAAAAGCTGTTTATTTTTTGAGGTACTTGTTTTGATGCCCACCAATCCCGGTATTTTCTTGGCGATACGCTGAAGAATTAAATTCAGTTCACCCGGATGGGCAGCCTCAACAAACTGGAGATATTTGGCAAGATTTTTCCCCTCCCGATCAAGGTGTGAGTCAGCACCTGCCGTCGATGGCTCCTTGGCCAGCTTCGGGTCAAAATAGGAAAAATACCAGCCGCTTAAAAATTCACGGAATTTAGCAATATCGGGGTGACTGGCCAAAGCGCCAAACGTGGCCACCGCCAGCACTTGGCGGTCGTGCATTTCAACCGCCATCTTTGGATTTCCATCCGTGGAATCTTGCCCAGCCCATACCAAGCCCCGTCCATCCGTGATATCCAAAAAGTCCCCCTCTGTCCATTGGGTAAAAACTCGCTCTTTCCATGCGCCTTGTGATGGATTTGCCCATTCCATACCCAAACGCTCATGGATAACAATGGGGCGTCCATAACTGTCGCTACCTATATCCAGAACGTAATTGAGCGGAGGCGTATCACTTGCATCGCGAAAACGAATAGCAAATTGAATTGGTGCCTCAATCCCTTGCGTGCGAAGCCTCTCAAAACCACCACGGTGCGGCTTGTCGCAAGCAGCCTGGACGCCTTCTTTAATGCAATCGCCCAAAAAACACAGCGCATCCAGAAGGCTGGATTTTCCCGTGCCATTCGCACCAATCACAGCCGTCAGACGCGCTAAGGGATCAGCTTTTTCGTTGTCGCACGTCCGGCCCAGGGTCACGTCTTTCAGCGCCCGGTAGTTTTGGATTCTGATG
>CAIYKK010000311.1 GCA_903926695.1 uncultured Burkholderiales bacterium | reverse complement strand
TCCCAGCAGTTCGCCGCGCAAGTCGCTGCAGTCACCGCGAAGCATTTCCATCGGCATAGCCCACGTCTTCCACTTGCCCAGCGTGGTTTTAAAGCGCAGCAGGCGGCCATAGTTGCCTTCGCGGGCGTCGGTGGTCACCGCGTCGATATGCAGCGGGCTGCAAACCCATTGCTTTGTGAGCGTGGGCGGTGCGTCGCTGCCCTTGCCGTGCTTGATGCCAAAGTGCCAGACGCCAGGGCGGTAGTTAAATCCGCCCTCCTCGTGCCAGTCGTCGATCACGACAAATTTAGGGCGCTCTGTCTCGCCGGGAATCAAGCTGGCGGCTTCGCTGACCTGCACGATGTTGATGGCCTCGGCTTCAGCGCCAGTGGCTTCGGAATTGTTCAATGTCAGCATGTTGTCACTTCCTCAATTTCTGCAAAACAGGCGCGCACGGCACCCAGCCCGGCCAGCGCGGCCAGATCGTGAAAGTCGGTTGCCTTGGGCGGTCTGCCCTTGGGAAACTGCGGAACGACAACAAAGCCGCCCACGGCCAGCGCTGCCTGTCGAGCCGCTGCAATACCGGGGTTGCCCGGCGTCAGGTGGTCGTCGTCAGCGGCCAGCACCAGGACAAGCGCCGGGTAAGCCTTGTGCAGCGCCGCCGCCACTGGCCCAAGGTTGCCTGCGTTGAAGGCCACGGCCACCGGCAGGCCGGTCGCTTCATGGATGCTTGCGCCCGTGGCGAAGCCCTCGGCAATGACCAAACAAACCTTGGGCGGCTTGACGCCAAGCGGGAAATAGCAACCCCTCATGCGGCCCTTGAAACGCTTCCCGCCATCGGGCGTGATGGTCTGCAGGCTGTGCAGCTTTCCCGCCGTGTCGCGCAAGGGGATCAACAGCGCCGCGCCGTCCTGCCGGATGCCGTGGGGCTGAATGCCCTTGCGCACCAGGTACGGATGCGCGCCGGGCGCTGCAGCGGCGCGCCACCGAATAGCGGCCTTCTCGGCTTCGCCCGTGAGCCGGGCGGATTCGTCAGCTTCGCGCTGTGCTTGCATGGTTTTGATGCGCTGGCGGTTTGAATCGCGTTCTGCCGTGGTGTACGGGTTTGAATTGCTGGCCTGCCAAGTGCCTTCCATGCCGGTTGAATAATCGCCAAACATGCCGCCGCGCAAGTCATCAAACAGAATGCACCATGCGGCTTTGTTGCTGGCGCTCTTTTGATGGCCGGGGAATTTGAGAAAGCGGCCCGGCTCGATGTGGTCGGGCGGTGTCAGCCCGTCCGCCATGATGGCGTCGCGGAATTGGTCAAGTGCGTTCATCGGTCACCGCCTTCTTTGTGGGTTTTGATTTTGACGCCAGCCTGCAGCAGCGCCGCTTGCGCGGATTTAATCAGGTGCCTGGGGAGATAACTGTCGTGGCAGTGGCGCGGCACTGGCGGGTAATCCATGACCTCGTTCACGATGCCCTGAAGCGCGGCCAGCAGCGCAGGCGTTGCAGTCAATGGCGCAGCCGTCCACCGGGTGTCCCGCTCGAACTCCATGAACCGGACAAGTGCCATCCGGTAATCAAGCAGCTCGTCTTGCAAGAGGTTGAG
>CAIYKK010000310.1 GCA_903926695.1 uncultured Burkholderiales bacterium | reverse complement strand
GTGGCAGAGTGGCCGAATGTACCTGACTCGAAATCAGGCGTACCGCAAGGTACCGTGGGTTCGAATCCCACCCTCTCCGCCAAAAATAGCAAAAGCCCCGTAATTCACAAGATTACGGGGCTTTTTGTGTTTCAAAGTGCATGCGCGCCGCCCGAGGCGAGATTTCTGGAACCCAACCGATGAACAGCACATTTCCTTTTTCCCTTCTGGAGTCCGTCTCCAGCCGTTTTCAGCCGCCCGCCTGGATGGTGGACGAAGGCCAGCAGCGGCTGGTCTTGTTTTTGAATCACGTCCTGATGCAGGAAAAACAGGCGCAGGAGCGCCTGCTGCGCCACAAAGGCCGCGTCATCCATGCCCGCTGGGGCGTGTTTGCGCTGGATTTGATCGTCACGCCCGCCGGGCTGGTGGACCGGGCGCTGCCCTCGGATCGACCCGATCTGGTGCTGACGGTGGAAACCGAATCGCCGCTGACGGTGGCGCAGTCGGTTTTGTCGGGCAAAGCGCCGCCGGTGCGGATTGAAGGCGATGTGCAACTGGCCGCCGAACTGGGCTGGCTGGCCGAAAACCTGCGCTGGGACGTGGAAGAAGATTTGTCGCGCCTGATCGGCGACGCGCCCGCGCATGCGCTGGCCAATGCCGGGCGTCGCCTGCTCGCGGGGCTGAAACTGTTTTTGGCGCGCACGCCGCTGGCGGCTGCTGTGACGCCCGCACCCGCCTTTTCGTCGCCGGTGTTTCATGCCGCGCCGTCCCCGGCTGAGGCCGTTTCCCCAACCGCACCCAGGGCCGCTGCATGAGCCGAATTGCCCGCAGTGTTTTTATCGTCTGGACGCTGCTGCGTTTCGGGCTGGATGAACTGGTGCTGTCCAGCTTTGAACAGCCCTGGATTCGCCGCCTGACGCGTATTATTTCCACCGGGCGCAATCTCAAAGCGCCTCGGGGCGAGCGGCTGCGGCTGGCGCTGGAGCATCTGGGGCCGATTTTTGTCAAGTTCGGCCAGGTGCTGTCCACGCGGCGCGATTTGCTGCCGCCCGACATTGCCGACGAGCTGGCGCACCTGCAAGATCGCGTGCCGCCGTTTGATTCCGGCGTCGCCGTGGCGATTATCGAAAAAGCCTTTGGCCGCCCGCTGGATCGCATTTTTGCCAGCTTTGACCAGACGCCGATTGCCAGCGCCTCAATTGCGCAGGTTCACTTTGCCGTCCTGCCCGATGGCCGCGAGGTGGCCGTCAAGGTGCTGCGCCCGAACATGCTGGCGGCGATCAAAAAAGACCTGGCGCTGATGCGCATGATGGCGGGCTGGGTCGATAGCGCCTCCGCCGACGGCAAGCGTCTCAAGCCGCGCGAAGTGGTGGCGGAGTTCGACAAGTACCTGCACGACGAGCTGGACCTGCTGCGCGAAGCCTCAAATGCCGCCCAGCTGCGGCGCAATATGCAGAGCCTGAACATGGTGATGATCCCGGAAATGTACTGGGATTACTGCATGTCCGACGTGATGGTGATGCAGCGCATGCACGGCGTGCCTATCGGCCAGGTCCAGCGTCTGCGTGACGCCGGGGTCGATATGAAAAAGCTCGCCAGCGATGGCGTGACGATTTTTTTCACGCAGGTGTTTCGTGACGGCTTTTTTCACGCCGACATGCATCCGGGCAACATTCAGGTCAGCCTGGAGCCGCTGACGTTTGGGCGTTATATCTCGCTGGACTTTGGCATCGTCGGCACGCTGACGGAGATTGATAAAGAATATCTGGCGCACAACTTCAGCGCTTTTTTCCAGCGCGACTACAAGCGCGTGGCCGAGTTGCACATTGAATCGGGCTGGGTGCCGCCCGCCACGCGGGTCGATGAGCTGGAGTCGGCGATTCGCGCCTGCTGCGAGCCGATGTTTGACCGACCACTGAAAGAGCTGTCGCTCGGAATCGTGTTGATGCGGCTGTTTCAGACTTCGCGGCGCTTTCAGGTGGAAATCCAGCCGCAACTGGTGCTGCTGCAAAAAACCCTGCTCAACATCGAAGGGCTGGGGCGCGATCTGGACCCGGACCTCGATTTGTGGAGCACGGCCAAGCCGTTTCTGGAGCGCTGGATGCTCGAACAAGTCGGCCCGGAAAAGCTGCTGGCCCAGCTCAAGGCCGAAGCGCCAAACTACGCCAAGCTGCTGCCCGCGCTGCCGCGCCTGCTGGCGCAGTATTTAAAAACGCCGCCCGTGCCCGGCCTGAGCCGGCGCGACCTCGAAGTGCTGGTGGCCGAGCAGCGGCGCACGCATCAGCTGCTGCAGATGGTGATTTACGGTGGCCTGGGCTTTGCGCTGGGGCTGGTGGTGATGAAGTGGAAGGTCTGGTTCTGGCTCTGGGCGTTTTGAGTGCGGTTTTGCCCGGCGCCAAGGGCAATTGCATTTGAAGAATTTTGAGCAGAGGTGCCAAAAACTGGTGTCCACTCAAACATTTTTCAACAAGCAAGGCGGCGACTACCTGCTGGCGCTCAAGGCCAATCAGGGCAAGCTCTTTGAGGCTGTGGCGGAGTTCTACGCCGAGGGCCAGAGGCACCGCTTTGGCACCCTGGAAAAAAGACCACGGGCGCATCGAGACGGGGCGCCATGTGTGGGTGGGCATGGTCGAGCGTCAGCGCGAGATCAAGGGAAAAGTGTCGGTGGAGTACCCGTTCTACATTGGTTTCAAAAGCATTGCCTCGGCCCAGGCGCTGGCCGAGGCCGCCAGAGGCCACCGGGGAATTGAAAATCGTTTGCACTGGGTGCTCGACTCGCAGTACCCCAAACGCAGTTTGCGCAGCTGCCGGAAAACCGCTGACCGCCTCACGGATTGCAGATAATCACTCTTGGGCCTTCAGGCTCGGGGTAAATGCAATTGCCCTGCGCGGGACGTGAATGCAGCGGTCAATTTGAAAAACATGGCCGTGAGTTCCACGGCGTCAGTCTGTGGAGAGGAAGGCTCTGGTTCATGTCGCAAGACCCGAACGAAATCAGCCTTTGTGAAGCAGAAAGTCAGCTTTGTTCCTGGTTACACAGGAATGAGCAAGTCTGATTGAACGGATAATCGCCCGCATGAATCCCCTGCTCTCCCGCCTTCAGCCTTACCCCTTCGAGCGGCTGCGCCAGCTGCATGCCGATGTCACCCCCAACCCGGCGTATCGCCCCATCAGCCTGGGCATTGGCGAGCCGCGCCACGCCACGCCGCAGTTGATCAAAGACGCGCTGGCCGCCAGCTTCGCCGGTCTGGCCAGCTACCCCGGCACGCAGGGCGAGCCAAAATTGCGCCAGGCCATGAGCGACTGGCTGGCCCGGCGCTACGACGGCCTAAAAGTCGATCCAGCCACGCAAATCCTGCCGGTCAACGGTTCCCGCGAGGCGCTGTTTGCGCTGGCGCAAACCGTCATCAACCCCAGCCAGCCGGGCGCGACCGTTGTCTGCCCGAATCCGTTTTATCAAATCTACGAAGGCGCGGCGCTGCTGGCGGGCGCGCAGCCGTGGTTTGCGCCCAGCGATCCGGCGCGCAACTTCGGCATCGACTGGGCCGCTGTGCCAGAGTCCGTGTGGGAAAAAACCCAATTGCTGTTTGTCTGCTCGCCGGGCAACCCGACCGGCGCGGTCATGGGCCTGGACGAGTGGAAACTGCTGTTTGAACTCAGCGACCGCTACGGTTTTGTGATTGCCTCGGACGAGTGCTACAGCGAGATTTATTTCTCGGGCGAGCCGCCGCTGGGCGGGCTGCAAGCCGCCGCGCAACTGGGCCGCCACGATTTCAAAAACCTGATCGCGCTGACCAGCCTGTCCAAACGCAGCAATGTGCCCGGCCTGCGCAGCGGTTTTGTCGCCGGGGATGCGGCGCTGATCAAGCCGTTTTTGCTCTACCGCACCTACCACGGCAGCGCGATGAGCCCGATTGTGCAAGCCGCCAGCATTGCCGCGTGGGGCGACGAGCAGCACGTCATTGACAACCGTGCCCTGTACCGCGAGAAGTTCGCGCAGGTCACGCCGCTGCTGTCGGCGGTGATGGATGTGCGTCTGCCCGACGCCGGTTTTTACCTGTGGGCGGTCATCCCTGAGACCTTCAAGGGCTCAGACGCGGCCTTCTCGTGTGAATTACTGGCTCTTTACAATGTGGTGGTGCTGCCGGGCAGCTACCTGGCACGCGATGCGCAGGGCCACAATCCCGGCGCGGGCCGCATCCGCATGGCACTGGTGGCCGAGACCGCCGAATGCGTCGAAGCGGCCCAGCGCATCGTTCAATTCATTCAATCCCAATCTCTGTGAAGCCCCCAACATGACTTACCACAATCTCCAAGCCACCATCGATGCTGCGTGGGACAACCGCGCCAACCTCTCCGCCGCCGCCGCACCGAAAGAAGTGCTGAACGCCGTCGAACAAGCCCTTGACCTGCTCAACAGCGGCACGCTGCGCGTCGCCACCCGCGAAAGCGTGGGCCAGTGGACCGTTCACCAGTGGCTCAAAAAAGCCGTGCTGCTGAGTTTTCGCCTGAAAGACAACGAACTCATGCGCGCTGGCGAGCTGGGTTTTTACGACAAGGTGCCGACCAAGTTTGCCCATCTGAGCGAGCAGGAAATGCGCGCCAGCGGCGTGCGT
>CAIYKK010000309.1 GCA_903926695.1 uncultured Burkholderiales bacterium | reverse complement strand
TTCAGCTTTTTCGCCGCGCCGTCGAGCGCCTTGTCCCAGGTCAGCGGCGACACATTCCCGCCGGCACGCTGCAACGGCGCCGTGATCCGGGTGTCCGGGCCCAGCAGCTGGTAACTGGTCCAGCCGCGGGCACAGAGCTGGCCCTGGCTGAAGTGGTGGTTGGCGCTGGCGGTGACACCGCCGACGGCGCCATCCTGCTCGAACTGCAGCGCCAGAGCTTGACGCCCGAAGGCGTGCCCGCCGCTGGCCGCGAAGTGCTGATCCAGCGCAACGGCAACGTTTCGGTGGACTGCACCGACGCGGTTCACCCCGAAGTCGATTACATCGTCTCGCTGGCCGCGCGTGTGGTCGGGCTGGACATTGCGGGCGTCGATGTGGTGGCGCAGGATATTTCCCGCCCGCTGCACGCGCAGGGCGGCGCGATTGTGGAGGTCAACGCTGGCCCCGGCTTGTTGATGCACCTCAAGCCCGCCGAAGGCGCGCCGCGCCCCGTAGGCCGGGCCATTTGCGAACACCTGTTTGCGCCCGCCAGCGAGACGCCCGAATCGCGCCTCGACAACGCGCCGGGCCGCATTCCCCTGATCGGCGTTGCGGGCACCGACGGCAGCGTGCATGTGGCGCAGCTGGTCGCGTGGCTGCTGCACCTGTCGGGCCGCCACACCGGCTTGGCTTGCCAAAGCGGCCTGTTCCTCGACCAGCGCTGCGTGGAAAGCGCCGACAGCACGACCTGGGAAGCGGGCCAGCGCCTGCTGATCAACCGCGCCGTGCAAGCCGCCGTGTTTGAAAACGGTGCCGACACGATTTTGCGCACCGGCCTGGCCTATGACCGCTGCCAGGTCGGCGTGGTCACCGACCTGCGCCGCGCCGCCAGTTTGGCCGAATTCGACATCACCGAAGACGCGCAGATGTTCAAGGTGCTGCGCTCGCAGGTCGATGTGGTGCTGCCCAGCGGCGCTGCCGTCTTGAACGCCGCCGAAGCAGGCGTGGCCGAAATGAAACCGTTGTGCGACGGCGAAGTGATTTTTTACAGCGTCGATCCCGACGCGCCTGCGCTGGCTGCGCACCGTCAGGAAGGCGGGCGCGCCGTGCTGGTGCGTCAAGATCAGGTCGTGCTCGCCACCGGCGCGAGCGAAGTCTTTTTGCCCGCTCTGGGCAAACTCTCGGCCTGGCACCAACGCCACGCCGCCAGCGGCATCACGCAAAGCTCGCTGCTGGCCGCCATCGGCGCGGCCTGGGCGCTGAACATTGCCCTGACGCTGATAGGCGCGGGCATGCAGGCGTTTGTTTCAATCCACGCCCCTCGCGGAGCGAATTTGGAAGAATTTAGATGAAAGTTTCCCGTATCCGGGCCTTGCGCGGCCCCAATCTGTGGAGCCGTCACACGGCCCTTGAAGCCATCGTGGCCTGTTCACCGGAAGAGCGCTGCATTGACCAGAACCTGCCCGGTTTCGAGGCGCGTCTGCGCGCTTTGTTTCCCGACATGGGTCCGCTGCGCGAAACCGGCCACACCGGCCCGCTGTCGCTCGCCCATGTGCTCGAAGCGGCGACGCTGGCGCTGCAGGAAGCGGCCGGCTGCCCCGTCACCTTCAGCCACACGGCGGTGACGCTAGAAACCGGCACGTACCAAGTCATCGTCGAATACAGCGAAGAAGCCGTGGGCCGACTGGCGCTGGAGTTGGCGCAGGCGCTGATTCAGGCCGCTCTGAGCGGCGCGGTGCCAGCTTCAGCGTCGGCTCCGGCTTCGGCTTCGGCTTCGGCTTCGGCTTCGGAAGCGGTAGATTCGGCTTTTGACCTCGAAGCTGCCTTAGCCCAATTGCGCGACCTCGACGAGGACGAGCGCATGGGCCCGAGCACCGGCGCGATTGTCGAAGCCGCTGTGGCGCGGGGCATTCCGTTTCGGCGTTTGACCAAAGGCAGCATGGTGCAGTTTGGCTGGGGTTCGCGCCAGCGCCGCATTCAGGCCGCCGAACTCGACAGCACCAGCGCCGTCGCCGAGTCCATCGCGCAAGACAAAGATTTGACGAAAAAACTGCTGCGCGCCGCCGGTGTGCCGGTGCCGTGGGGCCGCCCGGCCAGCGACGCCGACGACGCCTGGGCCGCCGCCCAGCAAATCGGCCTGCCGGTGGTGCTCAAGCCGCAGGACGGCAACCAGGGCAAAGGCGTGACGGTCAACATCACCAGCCGCGAGCAGCTTGACGCCGCCTACCGCGCCGCCGCCGAACACGGCGAAGTGATGGTGGAAAAATTCCTGCCCGGCAGCGATTTCCGGCTGCTCGTCGTGGGCAACAAGCTGGTCGCCGCCGCCCGGCGTGAGCCGCCGCAGGTCGTCGGCGACGGGCTGCACACGGTGCGCGAGCTGGTCGATTTGGTCAATCTGGACCCCAAGCGAGGCTCCGGCCACGCCACCTCTTTGACCAAAATCCGCTTTGATGACATCGCCGTGGCACGGCTTGAAGCGCAAAACCTCACGCCCGCCTCGGTGCCGCCCAAGGGTCAGCGTGTGATTCTGCGCAACAACGCCAATTTGTCCACCGGCGGCACCGCCACCGACGTGACCGACGAGGTTCACCCCGAAGTCGCGGCCCGCGCCGTGGCCGCTGCGCAAATGATCGGCCTGCACATTTGCGGCGTCGATGTGGTGTGCGAAAGCATGCGCCGCCCGCTCGAAGCGCAGAGCGGCGGCGTGGTCGAAGTCAACGCCGCGCCGGGGCTGCGCATGCACCTGGCACCGTCTTACGGCAAGGGTCGGGCCGTGGGCGCGGCCATGATCGACGAGCTGTTCCCCGCTGGCGACAATGGCCGCGTGCCGGTGATTGCCGTCACCGGCACCAACGGCAAAACCACCACGGCGCGCCTCATCGCCCACCTGCTCACCGCCCAAGGCCTGCGCACCGGCATGACCAACACCGACGGCGTCTATATCAATGGCCGCCAGACCGACAGCGGCGACTGCAGCGGCCCGAAAAGCGCCCGCAACGTCTTGATGCACCCGGACGTGGACGCGGCGGTGTTTGAAGTCGCTCGCGGCGGCGTGCTGCGCGAAGGGCTGGGTTTTGACTGCTGCGAAGTCGCCGTCGTGACCAACATTGGCAGCGGCGACCACCTCGGCCTGAACTACATCACCACCGTGGAAGACCTCGCGGTTTTGAAGCGCGTGATTGTGCAGAACGTCGCGCCCACGGGCTACGCGGTGCTCAACGCCGCCGACGCCATCGTGAACGACATGGCCAAAGCCTGCCCCGGCAAGGTGATCTTTTTCACCGCCGACCGCCATCACCCGCTGATGGCAACGCACCGGGCGCAGGGCAAACGCACGGTGTATGTCGATGGCGCAATGCTGGTGGCCTGCGAAGGCGCATGGGTCGAGCGCATTGCGCTGGCCAGCATTCCGCTGACACGCGGCGGCACCATCGGCTTTCAGGTTGAAAACGTCATGGCCGCCGTCGCCGCCGCCTGGGCCGCGAACCTGAGCTGGGAAACCATCAAAAGCGGCTTGGCCAGCTTTGTCAACGACGCGCACAACGCGCCGGGGCGTTTTAACGTGATGGACTACGCGGGCGCGACCGTGATTGCCGACTACGGCCACAACCCGGACGC
>CAIYKK010000308.1 GCA_903926695.1 uncultured Burkholderiales bacterium | reverse complement strand
TGCCAGCGCCCCCGCCTGCCTGCTCATCATGAAGTTCAACGGTTTGATGCCACTCCTGGCGCTGGCTTATCTGGTCGCCGCCGTCTTGTGCATCCTCATTTCGCAGTACCGCGCCGTGGGGAATGAGGCGCTGACGGTGGAAGACACGGCATGGCAGATTTTTTCTGCCGGGCTGTTCCTGATGGCGGCTTACACGTTTCTGGGCGGCGAGCAGGCGCTTGTGGTGTGGCTGCGCGGCCTGGCGCGCACCGAAGGCTGGTACGAGCTGAGGCGGCCAATTCAGGTGATGGCGCTGGTTGTCATGCTGGTGGCCGGTTTTCAGGGATTTTCCCGCGTCTGGTCCATTGCATTGCGGGGTGAACTGCCGCTGGCGCTGGCTTTGGCCATCGCTGGAATGGGCATGCTGACCCTTGTTTTCTGCCTGCATCTGGTGTCCTACCACTACACCGATGCCGTGCTGGACCACGACCTTTCAGGGCTGCGCGTTGCCAGATGGCTGGAGCTGGGCGGCCTGGGCCTGGTGTTGCTGGGTGCGCTGCGCAAGCTGATGTTTGCCTATTCGCTTCGATAAAGGGGATGCCCCGTGTTTGACAATATCCGCGCAGACTTTCAGGCGCATGGCCGGGATTGGGGTTCGCAAGGGTTCTGGGCGATGGGGGTGTACCGCTTTGGCCGCTGGCGCTACGGCGTGCGGCCTTGGCTGCTGCGCAAGCCGCTTTCTTTTGTGTACAAGGTCGCTTACAAGCTCGTTCAAATCGTCACCGGCATCGAACTGCCCTGCGAAGTGACGGTGGGCCGGGGGTTTGTCATCGAGCACTCCGGCGGCATTGTGGTCAGCGGTTTTGCCAATTTTGGCGACAACTGCCGCATCCGCAACGGCGTGGTGATCGGTCTGGCGCGGGTCGAAGAGCCTTGCGCGCCGCAATTGGGCGACGATGTTGATGTCGGCGCAGGGGCCAAACTGCTGGGCAACATCCGCATCGGCAACCATGTGCGCATTGGTGCCAATGCGGTGGTGATCACCGACGTGCCCGACCATTGCATCGCCGTGGGCGTGCCCGCCGTGATCAAACCACGGCGGCGCTGAAGTTAGGACTCGGAATCGCGCTTGGTGCGCACCCAGCCCGAGGGCCGGCGCATGGCGTAAGCCAGATAAACCGGGATTTTCCAGAGCGCATACACCGGGATGGACAGCAGCTCACGCGCACTGAGCAGCTCACGCCCATAGCGCAGCCATGCCAGAGCGACCGACGCGATGAAGGCCAACGTGGCGGCAACCAGAACCGAGGCGGCGGGCACCAGCAGCGGCCACACCACGCTGGCGCCACCCGCCAGAACCACAGCCGCGCCCAGCACCAGCGCGTAAAGGGCCAGCGGCGGAATCAAGAGATCGAGCGCCAGCACATACAGCGCGGCCCGTCCCGAGCGCAGGGCGGCCCAGGCCACACGCGGCAATTCTTCAATCTGGGTGCTCAGTTGGCCATGTTCCCAGCGCGACTTTTGCACCCGCGCCGCCTGCGAGTCCTCGGGAAATGTGCTGCTGACCTTGGCGTCCAGGTAAAACTGCGCGGGATGGCCGCAGATCGCCATGTCCACGCCCAGCTTCATGTCTTCGACAATATGCCCAGTGGCCAGTTGTGCGGTCGATATCAAGGCCCAGGGCAAGGCCATGCCGGTGCCCGTCAGGTGACAGGCGCCGCCCAGGCGGTGCGAGCCCAGGGGCCGCACCAGGTTCTTGATCACAAAGGCGAACTCAAGAATTCTCAGGCGCACGCCGCTGCCTGGCCCGGCCTGCATCAGGTTGAGCATTTGAACCGGGCAGCCGGTTTGAACGCAGTGGCTTGACAGGCGCGCCACGGCATCGGGCGTCACGGTGCAATCGGCGTCCACCACCATCACCACGTCCGGCGGGTCAGCCCGCAAG
>CAIYKK010000307.1 GCA_903926695.1 uncultured Burkholderiales bacterium | reverse complement strand
GATGTCAATGCGGCAAAAAACATTCTCGCTCGCGGATTGGCGAGTCTCGCAGGAGGAGCCTTGGCATGAAGACCGGGAATCAGAATCCCCGGACTTCAGGCCGGGGAGCAGTCAAGGCACCACGGCTTGCTGCGACAATCCCGCGCATGCCTACCACCACGCCCACCTACCGCATCGCCCCCTCTCTCTTGTCCGCCGACTTTGCCCGCTTGGGTGAGGAGCTGAAAACCGTCATCGCCGCTGGTGCCGACTGGATTCACTTTGACGTGATGGACAACCATTACGTGCCCAATCTGACCTTCGGCCCGATGATTTGTCAGGCACTCAAACCGCACGCCAAAACCGCCGAAGGCGTGGCTGTGCCAATCGATGTGCATTTGATGGTTCAGCCTGTGGACAGTCTGGCCGCCGCTTTTGCCGACGCGGGCGCTGACCTGATCAGTTTTCACCCCGAAGGCTCCAGCCACGTCCACCGCAGTGTGCAGGCCATCAAGGCCAAGGGCTGCCAGGCCGGGCTGGTGTTCAACCCGGCCACGCCGCTGGATGTGCTCGATTGGGTGATCGACGACCTCGACCTGATCCTGATCATGAGCGTGAATCCCGGCTTTGGCGGCCAGAGTTTTATCGATTCGGCGCTGCGCAAGATTGAAGCGGCGCGCAAGCGCATCGAAGCGTCGGGCAAAGACATCCGCCTCGAAGTCGATGGCGGCATCAAGATCGACAACATCCGCCGCGTCGCCGACGCGGGCGCTGACACCTTTGTGGCGGGCAGCGCGATTTTTGGCCAGCCCGATTATCAAAAGGTGATCGGCGCGATGCGCGCCGCGCTCAAGGACTGAAAGTCCTCCGACCTTACTTTTTGACGGCCAAAAAGGCGATCAGATCGGCGCGTTCGGCGGCGCTTTCCAGGCCGTCATATTTCATCTTGCCGCCGGGAACCACTTTTTTCGGGTTGGCGATGTAGTTGCTCAGCGTTTCAGCGTTCCAGGTCAGCTGACCGGCGCGCATGGCGTCGGAGTAGTTGAACCCGGCGCGCTGGCCTGCTTTGGCACCGAAGGTGTTGAAAAGCGATGGGCCTTTTTTGTCCTTGCCTTCTTTCATGCTGTGGCATTCGGAGCAGTGGGTGGCAAACAGGGCTGTACCCTTTGCAATGTCACCCGATTGGGCGTTGGCGCTGCTGGCTGCGCCCAAAGCGGCGGCGCTCAGGATGAAGGCTGACAGGAAAGATTTGTGTGTGGTTTTCATGATTAGAAGCTGGTCCATGCAAACAGATAAAGGGTGTTGTGGTCTTTGGCGGTCGTCGTGTCACCGGCGAACTTGTTGTAAATCCAGTATTGAGCGCCCAAGCGCACATTGGCGCTGCCGAAAGGGCTGGGCGCGCTGGCGCTTTCCTTGCCCCACGGCGTCCAGTCAGCTTGCAAAATCGCGCCGTTCGTTGCCACCGTCGGGTCCGAGCCGCGTGTCGAGAACAGGCCAACCGTGCCGCCCCAAGTCTGGTTGTAGTGGTAAGAGGCGTTGAGGCGCGTTTCCTTGAGCGTACTGTTCAGGCCGGTGGCGCCTTCGTCTTTGCTCTCCTTGACGTGGCTGAAGTTGACGGTGGCGACGTGCTCGCGCGTTCCGAGGAACTGGTAGCTCGCATCAATGCCGAGGTCGCGGTAGTTGTCTTTGGGCGCACTGACTGTGCGATCAGGCTCAACCGAGGCTTTCCAGCCGAACAGGCCGACATGGAAGGCCTGGCTCTTTTGGTCCTTCATCCACGCCAGACGCCAGTAGGTGTTGCCGCCCAGACGCTGCTGGTCTTCGCCCAGACCGAGCAAATACTGGCCTCGTGGTGACATGGATTTATAAGTGCCCAGTTCGGCGTAAATCGACTTGTCAAACAACGCATAGGCCGAGGTGCCGATCACGCGGCCCGCAACGCCCAGACCGTCGTTGATCAGCGTCGAGGCTGGGCCGGTGCCAAAGCCCGCTGGCGACGAGGTGAACGGGAAGCTCCAGACCGGCAGGGTGTTGAACGGATCTTGCACGCCGGGATTGTTGTTGACGCTCACGCCTGCAATCACGTCCTTGCCGCCCAGCTCCAGCGTGCGCGCATAACGCACGTCGAGTTCGTCCAGGCTGGTGCTGTGGTCCACGCCGTTGTGCGTAACTTGGACAAACGCGCCGATATTGTCAGTGATTTTCCCAGCGTAAAAAATAGACGCCTGGTCTATTTTAAAGTTGTTGTTTTCTTTCAGGTTATCAGGCGCTGGCGTCTGGTTGGCCTTGGTTTTTGAGAAAGAGGCCACCACCATCGCTGACAGCGGATTTTTACCAGCTGCGCCGTCGCTGTCGGTATAACCGTTGAGTTTGAATAAAACACCGGCGGGTGTCAGCTGCGGCCCGAAAGCGCCAATATGGCAGCCGGAGCAGTCCATGCCGGTTTGCCGGGCAAAGCTGGGCATCGCAAAGGATTGCGTGGCGCACAGCGTCGCGGACAAAGCCGTGAGCTTGAGCAGCGTGGCTGCTGTGAGTTTGATTTTTTTTAGAAAAAACATGGGGTTTTACAAAGGTTGGTTGGAGTTGAATTTGTGGTTTGTCCGTGGTTTCACCAAGGGGATCATGGCGGCCAGAACGTGGTCTTTGCGGAAAATGTGGTGCCACAATGCCGCAGAAAAATGCATCACGACAATGCCCATCAGCGCCCATGAGCCCCATTTGTGATATTCCTGCAAGGTGTCCACCATGTCAGGGTCCACGGCGGTCAGCGTGGGCAGCGGCAGCAGGTTAAACAGCAGCACGGCGTGGCCTTGCGCATTGGTGGTGGCCCAGCCCAGCAGCGGCATGGCCAGCAAAATGCTGTATAGCGCCACATGCGAGCCGGCCGCTGCCAGTTTCAAAATCGGAGTCAGCGGTTCACCTGAATGCTTTTTAGGATGAATAATGCGTGCGACCAGCCTGATAATCCACAAAACGAGGATGGTCAAACCGATCTGCCGGTGTACGCCCAGAATCGTGGCTCGCACTGCGTCATCAGAAAGCAATTCACGCAGCCAGATGGCGCTGAGCGCGCACACACTGGCAAACGCTGAAATCCAATGCGTAAAAATCGTTAAAAGCGACATCCGCTCGACCAAAATCGGCGGACTGTTAGAAGAGTGATTCATTTTTAAATCCCTGGTGTAGCCAAGTAAGCGGCCATGTCGTTGAGCTGTTGGGTGGTAAATCTTCCGATATACATGCCCATGCCACCGGCATTGCCGTTAATGGCGTTCAGGATGCGGGTCGGGTTGTTCGCACCATTCAAGACTTTTTGTGAGCTCGGTGGCATGCCGTGGCAGGCGGCGCAGGTATTGGCTGAATAAACGAGTTTGCCGTTGGCCGCCGATGTCACGGGCACCGGCACCGACGCGGCAAGCACCTTGAAGATGCGCGTCACGACGGGGGCGGCTGCATAGCTGACGTTGCCCACCTGGCGGGCGCTGATGCTGCACGAACCGGCTTTGCGCAGCGTGATTTTGGTGGCGCTGACCGTGCAAATCGTCGCGGTGTTCGAGGTAAAGGTGACGGCCAGCTTGGACGTGGCGGTGGCCTTCAAAGCAGGAGGTGCCACGCCCATCTTTTGGGTCACGGGGGCGATGAAGCTGATGGTTTGCGCCTTGCGTACCACGACCGTTGACGCTGCAGGCTGCACGACAGGCGGGACGGGCGTCACAGGCGTGGTGCAGCTGGCGACAATGGCGGCGGCTTTGGCCTGGAGGGCCGTTTCGCAACTCGCCGTGATGCCCGTTGACGCGGCGCAAACCGACTGCAGGGTCGTGTCATTGAGCGCCGTGTTGATGCTCTGGAGCACCGGACTCATGTCCGGGTTGGGCTGACTGGGAACCGTGGTGCAGTCCAGCGGCGTGGCGTTTTGGTCGGCAGTTTGCTGCACCAGCACCAGCGCATGCGCTTTGAGGCTGGCGTTTTGGTAGTTGCTGTCGGTGCCGCGCTTGGCGATGAAGTTGTCGGTGACGGACATGCCGCTCAAGCCCAGATCAGCCAACACGGCGGCCTCGGCGCTGGCAAACGTCAGCGTGGCATCTGCGACGAGTCTGGCTTGCGTCATGTCGGTCAGCGGGCTGATGACGCCGTGTTTGCCTGCGGGGGCGCGCAAGGTGTAACTGGTGCTGACCAGGCCGGTGTCGGCATCGGAGGACACGTCAGCGGTGATTTCTGCGATGAGTTTGGCGTTGGCCACGTTGGCGGTCGGGATGAACAAAGAGGCTTTGCCTGTGTTGTCCGTCAGCGCCTGGGTTTCGGTGGCGTCGCACGCGCCGTTGTCGTTGGCGTCCCAGCACACCAGCGCTTTGCTGATGAGTCCGTCCATCACGACGGGCGTGATGGTGGTCATGGCAACGCTGTTGCCGTCGTCATTGTCGTTTCCGCTTTCGCCGCCGCCGCAGGCCGTCAGGGCGAGGGTGGCCGCAGCGATCAGGCTGAGGGTGAAAAAAGATGCTGGAAATTTCATGGTGAGACTCCTGTGAGTAGGGATGGGTTCAAAAAGACTAAAAAGCGGCGTTGTGCAGCACCTGTCCGTCGTGCTGAACGGCCAGATAGCGCACGCCTTGGGTATCGAGCCACGCCGGGGCATCCGCCCCTTTGAGCATGGCGATGGTGGTGAGCGCGCCCGCCGTGCTGGTGTTGGCCGCGAGCACGCTGACCGATTGCCAGTGCGACACCGGCCAGCCGGTTGTGGGGTTCAAAACGTGGCAATAACGCTGGCCTTCGTGAATGAAAAACCGTTCGTAATCGCCACTGGTGGCCAGGCCGCCACGCGCCAGCGGCAGCAGCGCCAGCGGCGCGTCGGGGCCGTCCGCCGTGGGGCGCGGCGGCGTGATGTCGATGTGCCACGCTGCGCCGTTCAACTCGGGCAGACCGCGCGGGCCGAGTGCGTGCAGGTCGCCGCCGAGGTTGACCAGCGCGTGTACCAGGCCATGTTGCTGCAGAACGGCGGCGGCGCGGTCGGTGGCGTATTCCTTGCCAAAGCCGCCAAAGTCCAGCTCCATGCCCGCTTGCGCCAGGCGTACCTGCTCGCCGTCCCATGCAACGTGCTGCCAGCCGACTTTGGCCAGCAGGCTTTGCAATTTTTCCGGTTGTGGAAACTGGGCGCGCTTGAAATCCCAGGCGTGGCGCAGCACGCCCGAGGTGATGTCAAACAGGCCGTCGCTCAGCGTCCAGAGCTGTTGCGCGAAGTTGAGCAGGCCACCGGTTTCTGCATCGACCGCCACCGCCTCGCGCCCGGCGCTCTGGTTGATGCGGCTGATCAGGCTGTCCGGGCGGTAGCGCGAGAACTTGTGTTCAATGCGCTGCACTTCGGCAATGGCTTCGGCGGCGGCCCGGCGCATGACCGGCTCGTCGCAGCCATCCATCTGCAGGCTGCAGGGAGAGGCCATCGCCGAGAAGTCAAAACGCAGGGTGCGCCAGCGGTTCATGGTTGCCTCAGAAACGGTAGCTCAGGCCGACTTGCATGAAGTTGGCTTTGAACGCGTCCAGGCCGGGGCTGCCCGCGCTGCCCAGATGCAGCGCCGCCGATTGCCGGTAACGCTCGTACTTGACATCAGCCACCACGTTTGGCGTGACGGCGTAGCTGGCTTTCATTGACAGCGTCAGCGCGCCAAAAGCGGCCAGGCGCTGGTCGGCGGACTTGTTGCCCGTCATGTTGAAGGCGCGCAGCAGCGTGCCAAAAGAGTCGTACTGGCCTTGCGCGGTCAGCACCGGGTCAAAGTAAAAGTTCGCCGCGCTCTGGCTGTAGTAGCGCAGGCCGGGCGTGAAGGTCCAGCGCCCCGTGGGCTGCACCCATTCGATGCCAGCGGTGTGCGAAGCCACGCCAAAGGTGTCGCTGTAATAGCGGTAACTGGTGCGAATCGACGCGTCAAACGCGCTGACGTAATGGTTCCAGCGTGCCAGACCAATCCAGGCGTTGCGCCGGTCGGGGCGGCTGTCGTAGTTCTTGTACGGATCGTCGTAATAACCGCTGCCGATGCTGCGCGTCAGGTTGAACTGGGCAATGTCGGTCGGCGTCAGTACCTGCGTCACGCCGCCCATGAATTCGTTGGTGTTCTTGTGCTTGCCGACGATGCTGCCGCCGCTGTAGCTGTTGTCGATGGTGTCGTGCGAGTTGCCGTAACCGACCGTCCAGGTGCGGTTGTTGTCGTCGCTGGACCAGCGGGCGTCCAGGCCGACGGCGGTGGATTTGTAATCGTGCTCGGTGGAATAGGCCAGGCTTGCCGAGATCGCGGCACGCGGCAGGTAGCGGGTGATCTTCACATCACCGGCATGGCGCTCGTCGCTCATGCCGGTTTTGCCGCCGCCGCTGGCACCGGATTTATGGCTGTGCGCGTAAGGCGTGGCGCCCGAGACGTTGTCGGAAACCCCGGAGGCTTCAATCGACCACTCGCCCGCTATGGGCGCTTGCACGTACACCTGCGCCGCGTTGACTTTGACGCGATCCCAGTTGGCCTGGCTGTCTTGATAGTTGCCGTATTTGACCGACACGGTGGTTTGTTCGGGCGCGGTTTCAGCCGATGCCGTCAGCGGCGCGAAGGTTGCCAGCGCGGCCAGACCGGGCAGCACCAGCGAGGCCAGCAGCACGCCGGACGCGGGCAAGGCAAAGGAAGAAGGTGATTTGTTCATGCTGTGCCTGTTTTCAGTTGCAGCCGCAGCCGCCGCCACCGACGCCGTAGCCACCGCTGGAGTTTTCTTTGCTGCCGTAAACGTGCTGGACAAAACGCTGGTCCAGCGGGTCCGACTCAAACGTCATCATGGGTTTGGCCAGATTGCCTTTTTCCCAGGCGTTGACCTGGCCCAAGCTGCTGCAGCCGCCCAGCCACGCGAGCGCGGTGATGGTGAAAACGCGGAGGATGATTTTGTTCATGGCGGGGTTCGAGATCATTTTTGGGACGAAAGGGCTTGCTGGATTTGCGTTTCCAGCTCGGCGCGCTGCTCGGGTTTGAAGCCGCTGTGAACGCTAATGACCTTGCCGTCGGGGCCAATCAGCACCGAAGTCGGCATGCCTTTGATGGCGTAGGTTTTGGGCGTTTTGCCGGTTTGGTCGAAGGCCACGTCAAAGCGGGCGGGCGTGTCTTTGAGAAACGCTTTGGCGTCATCGGTTTTTTGATCGACGTTGACGCCGACCACGCGAAAGCCCTTGGCACCGTAGCGGCTTTGCATCTCGTTCATCCACGGGAACGACTGTTTGCACGGGCCGCACCACGAAGCCCAGAAATCCAGGTAAACGGTTTTGCCCTTGTAGTCGCTGAGTTTGACGGCGGCGAGGCTTCCGGCGAGGTCAAAGTCGGGGGCTGTTTGACCGACTTCGATGGCGCCAGCAGGCAGGCTCAGCAGGATAGTCAGAGCCAGTGCGGCGGTTTTGGCGTAGTGTTTTTGCATGCGAACAACCAGTCAGAAGTGAGAAGCAGGAAGGGCGTTTAAGGAGGTTGAATACGGGAAATTTTCCCAAAAATTTCATCTGTTTCGGGATGATACCGTTAATTTGGGAAATAAACCCAAAAAATGATTGGCGTGTTGCTTCGGGCACAATTCCCTTCAGAATGCAAAAAGTTGCCAATCCATGACAAAAAACCAACCCGCCGCTGACGCAGCCGCGCCGCCTGCAGCAGGCTTGCCCGAGCCTGCGCTGGCCGCCGAGGCGATTGCGCAGGTCTTGCAGCCCCTGGCGCGGCTGATGATTGACCACGGCCTGCAGCTGCCGTCGATGGTCGAAATGCTGAAAAAAGCGCTCGTCGATGAGGCCAGCAAGACCTATGGCCTCGCAGGCAAAGGCAGCTCGGACACGCGCATTTCGCTGCTGACCGGCGTGCATCGCAAGGATGTCAGGCGGCTCAGTGAAATGCCGGTGAGCGCCGGTCTGGCCAGCCCGATGGTGTCGGTGGCGGCCTCGGTGGTGGCGCGCTGGATCAGCGAACCCCGGTTTTTAAATGCCGACCAGAGCGCCCGCGCCTTGGCCCGAACGCCGACGCGTGGCCGGGCCGGTGAGCCGGATTTCACGACGCTGGTGGCCGAAGTCAGCCGCGATGTCGGCGCCCGCGCCGTGCTCGACGAGCTGGCGCGCCTGGGCGTGGTCGATCTGCGCGAGGACGGTTATGTGGCGCTGAAGTCCACGGCTTTTGTGCCGCACGAGGGCTTGAGCGAGTCTTTTCATTTTTTTGCCGCCAATGTCGGCGATCACCTGGGCGCGGTGGTTCACAATCTGGCGCCGGATCGGCGTAGCCCCTTGATGCTGGATCAAAGTGCTTTTGCACAAGATTTGTCGTTCGAGCAGGCTGATCAACTGCAACTGCAGGCGCGTCGCCTGTGGGCCAGCATCCTGCAGCCGTTTTTGCAAACAGCGACGGTGGCCGAGCAGCGCAGTGAAGGGGCTGAAGGCGCCCGGCACCGGATTCGGTTTGGTGTTTATTTTCATGACGCGCTGCAAGCCGCTGAGCCTGCCGCGTCTGCAGCTTTGTCGAAGGTGGCTGCGCCCCGTAAGAATAAAAGGAAACCTGCATGCTGAGTCAGCATAAAAATTTCAATCCTCCCCTGACCCGGCGCAATTGGTTCGCGCTGGCGGTGGCCACCTTGACGGGCTGCGGCGGCGGAAGCGGAAGCTCCACCACGGCGGGCGCACCGGGCACGGGCGGAACCGGGCAGTATGCGACGGTCTATTCGCAAGGCTCGATCACCGGCTTTGGCAGCGTGATCATCAACAATATCAAGTTTGACGATGGGCTGGCGAGCGTGCAGCTCGATGGTGCTGCCGCCGTTTCGGCCAATTTGCGCCTGGGCATGGTCGCGGCGGTGCAGGGCCAGCGCAGCGCCAGCGTGGCGCTTGGTACGGCCAGCAGCATTGAGGTGTGGTCGATTGCGCAGGGACTGGTGACGCAGGTGCTGACGGCGGACGGCACCGAATTTACCGTCGCGGGTATGACGGTGCAGACCGACAGCGCCACGGTGTTTGACGGCGTTAGCGCTGCCGCGCAACTGGCCCTCAATTCACGCGTGGCCGTCTGGGGCTTGCAGGTCAGCGCCGATGGTCGCCACTGGAAGGCGACGCGTGTGGCGCTAATCACCGCTCCCGCTGTGGTGAGCACGGGGCTGGTCAGCGTGTCGGGCCTGCAGCGCCAGCTCAATGGGCTGACGCTCACCGGCACGGCGGCAGCTGCGCTGGCTGCCGGGGAACTGGTGCGGGTTCAGGGGATGTTGTCGGCGGATGGCAGCAGCCTGGCAGTTGAGCGCGTTACGTTGCGCGGGGCGAGCACTGTCGGCGTGCAGCCGGAAGGCGATATTGAAATCGAGGGTTTTGTGACTTCTACCCCTTCGAGCAGCGGCTTCATGCTGGGCAGTATCGAAGTCGATACCCGCAGCACTGTGTACAGCCCGGCAGGCGCTTCGATGACGCTGGGCGCGCGCGTGGAGGTGTATGGCAGCTGGCGGGCCGGTGTGCTCAAGGCCACCAAGGTCGAGCTTGGAAATGAGGACAGCCTGCACGCGGTGGAGATTGAGGCGCGCATCGAGCAGTTCACCAGCCTGGCTGATTTTGTGCTGCGCGGGCAGCGCTGCGATGCTTCATCGGCCAGCCTGAGTAACGGCAAGGCCACCGACCTCAAGGTGGGGCTGAAGGTCAAAGTCAAGGGCGCGAAGGCCGGAGGCGATGTGCTGATCGTGACCGAGATGGAGCTGGGCGACGACTGAAAAACATCCCGGATCAAGTCCGGGATAGCGGCCTGCCGACCCTGCCAATCAGGGAATGGCGGCGCTGCTCAGTGAGACTAAGAAGTCCGCCGCGTTCTGGTAGCCAACCACCTTGTGGACGATTTTGGCCTGCGCGGCGCCGTCAAAAAACACAATTCCCGGCGGGCCGAACAGGTTGAAGCGTTTGAGCAGGGCTTTGTCGGCGGCGTTGTTGGCCGTCACGTCGGCTTGCAGCAGCCGCACCGGGCCAAGGCGCTTTTGCACCTCGGCGTTGCTGAAGGTGAAG
>CAIYKK010000306.1 GCA_903926695.1 uncultured Burkholderiales bacterium | reverse complement strand
GCCCCATTCCATGACCTGACACGCATGCGAGGGCAGCCCCAGCCCCGCATCCACAATCATGGGAACCGTTAAACGCTCGCGTAAAGTACGCAGCGCGTAGGGGTTGATGGGCCCTTTGCCGGTGCCAATCGGCGCCGCCCACGGCATGATGGCCGCGCAACCCGCGTCGCGCAATCGCTGCGCCATCACCAGATCATCCGTCGTGTAGGCGAAGACGGAAAAGCCGTCCTTGGCCAGCACGGTGGCCGCTTCCAGCGTCGCCACGGTGTCGGGCTGCAGCGTGTAGTCGTCGCCGATGACTTCGAGCTTGATCCACGGCGTGCCGAAAATCTCGCGTGCCATTTGCGCCAGCGTGATGGCTTCATCCGCGCTGTGACAGCCCGCCGTGTTCGGCAGGATGTGGCATTTGAGCGCCTGAATGCGCTGCCAGAAGCTGTTGCCGCCGCCGCTTTCGGGCTGCAGGCGGCGCAGGCCCACGGTCAGAACTTGCGTGCCGCTGGCGCGCACCGCGTCGCCCAGCACCTGCGGCGACGGGTAATGCGAGGTGCCTAGTAGAAAGCGGCTGTTCAATGTCGTTCCGGCCACGGTCCACGGGCTGCCGTGGGCTATCGGGGCTGGCGCGGCAGAAGTTATCGCGTCCGCAGAGGCCACCGTGTTGATTGGCGCGGCGGGCGCGGCGTTGGGAAAAGATTGCGCAGGCATATCAGCCTCCGGTAATGGGCGTGACCACATCAATGCGGTCGCCCGGTTGCAGGGCGCGCTGCGGCCATTGGGGCCGGGGCACGAAGGTGCGGTTCACGGCGCAGGCAAACGCGTTTTTCAGCTCGTAGCCACGCGCCAGCAGCAAATCCTGCAGCGTAGCCGCGTCGGTGGTCACCTGCTCGCCGTTGAAGGAAATTTGAAAAGGGGTGTTCATAACGGGGCACAGGATTCAGAGAACAGGGTTGAGACAACAGGCATATAGGCAACAGGCAACAGGCAACAGGATTCAGGCAGCGGGAACTCACTCGTCTTTCCTGCAACCTGTGCCCTGTTTCCTGTGTCCTGCTTAAGCCAATAGTTTTTGCGCCAGTTCATCGACGACCGCCGGGGCGCACAGGTAGCCGTGGCGGTACAGGCCGTTGATGTGCCAGACGCCATCACGCTGCACCACGGCGGGCCGGTGGTCGTCCAGTGCCGGGCGCAGCGCGGCGGACACGCGCAACACCCGCGCCTCGCCAAACGCCGGGTGCAGGCTGTGCAGCGCGCTGCCCAGTTCCAGCATCGAACGCAGCGTGACAGGCCCGGTGTCTTCCGACTCCAGCTCGGTCGCGCCGACGACAAACTGGTGGTTCGGGCGCGGCGCGACGTACAGCGCATAGCGCGGATGCATCAGCCGCACCGGGCGCTGCAGGCTGACGCCGGGGCATTCGACGCGCAGCACCTCGCCGCGCACACCGCGCACTTGCGGCCACTGCGCCTGGCTGCCGGGGCCGCGTGCATCGACGGCGATATCCACCGTGTGCGTCGTGCCATCGGCGCAGGTGATGCGGCCTTCTTCGAGTTTTTCCACGGCCACGCCTTCGTGCCACGTCACGCCAAGCCGGTCGATTTGTGTGGCCAGCGTGGCCATCCACTGGTCATTGCCGAGCTGGCCTTCGCTTTGTAGAAACAGGCCGCTACTGAAACGCCCGGCCAGCGCTGGCTCCTCGCGGGCCACGCCAGCCGCGTCCAGCGTCTGCACTTCGGCGCGGCAGGTTTCGGGCAATTTGT
>CAIYKK010000305.1 GCA_903926695.1 uncultured Burkholderiales bacterium | reverse complement strand
TTCTTGGCATCAATGCCGAGCTGCACGGCTACGTCGATGGATTCATCGAACTTGGCAACGGCGAACTCTTTCACCAGACCGATGGCATCAGGCAAGGCGTACAGCTTGTTACTGTCAACTTTGTCACCGACGGTTTTTTGACGTTTGGTCAGCTTGCTCATACAACACCCTCCACCGTGACGCCCATGGAACGGGCAGAACCGGCAATAGTACGGACTGCGGCATCCAGATCGGCGGCCGTCAGGTCTTTCATTTTGGTTTTGGCGATTTCTTCCAGCTGGGCGCGGGTGATCTTGCCAACTTTAGCCGTGTGTGGCGTAGCAGAACCCTTGTCGAGCTTGATGGCTTTCTTGATCAGCGTGACAGCCGGCGGCGTCTTGATGATGAAGGTAAAGCTCTTGTCGGCAAAAGCGGTAATCACCACAGGCAGTGGCAGACCGGGCTCAACACCTTGCGTCTGCGCATTGAATGCCTTGCAGAACTCCATGATGTTCAGGCCGCGCTGACCCAGAGCCGGGCCAATCGGGGGGGACGGGTTAGCTTTACCAGCTGGCACTTGCAGCTTGATGAAGCCGACGATTTTTTTCGCCATACTTTTCTCCTTGCGGGTCATAACGCCTGAAGACTGTCAAACGGCAGATTCAGGCTTCCCGGGGTTACGCAACTCAAAAACAGTTCAAAAGAACCGCTCGCGCCGAGTTGCAAAGCGCAAATTTTTTACAGTCTGCGAAGCCGCAGATCGCACGATACGACAGGCCTGTGAAGGCCAGCTCCACAAAAGACCAAAAGCTCAGGTCTTTTCGATCTGGCTGAATTCGAGCTCGACCGGCGTAGCGCGGCCAAAAATCGTAACCGACACGCGAACTTTGTTTTTCTCGTAGTTGACCTCTTCGACCGTGCCATTGAAGTCGGTGAACGGGCCGTCCTTGACTCGGACATATTCGCCCGCCTCGAACTCCACCTTGTGGCGAGGCTTATCGGTGCCGGTCTGCATCTGACTGACGATCTTTTGGACTTCTTCTTCGGAAATCGGAGCAGGGCGGTTTTTAGCGCCACCGACAAAACCGGTCACCTTGTTGGTGTGCTTGACCAGGTGCCAGGTTTCATCGTCCATCACCATCTGGACCAACACATAGCCGGGGAAAAAACGACGTTCGGTCGTTTTTTTCTGGCCATTTTTGATCTCGACGACTTCTTCGGTCGGCACCAGAAAGCGGCCAAATTTGGATTGCATACCAGCGCGGTTGATGCGCTCAAGAATATTACGTTCAGCCGCCTTTTCCATGCCGGAGTAGGCATGAACGACATACCAGTGCATGCCGGGCATCAAGGCCAGGGGAGCGACTGATGCCACATCGCCGGTCACCATGCTGTTGAGATCGCTCATTATTTTTTCCATCCCAGGATCAGGTCGTAAAACACCCATTCAAGTGTTTTATCCGTAAGCCACAAAAACAATGCCATGACGACCACGAAGCCGAAGACGTAAACCGTCATCTGGACCGCTTCCTTGCGCTCTGGCCAGACTACTTTTTTCACCTCGCGCACAGAGTCACGCCCGAAAGCGACAAACTGCTTGCCCGCCTCCGAAGAAATAAAGACTGCCACCGCAGCGACAAGACCCGCAATCAAAGCCCCCCACTGGGCTACCTGACCCTGTTTGCTCAGCAGGTAAAAACCTGCAAGCGAGCCCAGTACCAGCGCAATCGCCAAACCCAGCTTGGCCTTGTCGCCATTGGTACTGACAGTTTCAACTTGAGAAGAGGCCATGATTGCCGAATTTCCTGTTCAATCTTCATGCATCTCTGCAGACGCTTAAGCCCACCCGGAGTTTTTCACTCCTGGCGGGCTTGCTTTTTTTCTGAAACCACCTTGAGTTACTGATACGCATCAGAAACCTGGTGGCAGGGGCAGAAGGAATCGAACCATCAACCTTCGGTTTTGGAGACCGACGCTCTGCCAATTGAGCTATACCCCTGTATTAAACCTCTTCAATCGTACAAACAGTAATTTGACGATATTTAAATTACGCGAGGATCTTGGCAACGACGCCAGCGCCTACGGTACGGCCGCCTTCGCGGATGGCGAAGCGGAGGCCTTCTTCCATGGCAATCGGGTTGATCAGCTTGACGGTGATCGACACGTTGTCGCCGGGCATGACCATTTCTTTGCCTTCTGGCAACTCAATCGCACCGGTCACGTCCGTCGTACGGAAGTAGAACTGCGGGCGGTAGTTGTTGAAGAAGGGCGTGTGACGGCCGCCTTCGTCCTTGGACAGCACATAGATTTCGCCGGTGAAATGCGTGTGTGGCTTGATCGAACCGGGCTTGCACAGCACTTGGCCGCGCTGCACGTCTTCGCGCTTGGTGCCGCGCAGCAAGATACCGACGTTGTCGCCAGCCTGGCCCTGGTCCAGCAGCTTGCGGAACATTTCCACGCCGGTGCAAATGGTCTTTTGCGTGTCGTTGATACCGACGATTTCGATTTCTTCGCCGACCTTGACGATGCCGCGCTCGATGCGGCCGGTCACCACGGTGCCGCGGCCGGAGATGGAGAACACGTCTTCCACGGGCATCAGGAAAGCGCCGTCAATGGCACGCTCTGGCAGGGGAATGTAAGTGTCCAGCGCGTCGGCCAGCTTCATGATGGCTTCTTCGCCCAGCGGACCCTTGTCGCCTTCCATAGCCAGCTTGGCGCTGCCACGGATGATGGGGGTGTCGTCGCCTGGGAAATCGTATTTGTCCAGCAGCTCGCGCACTTCCATTTCGACCAGTTCGAGCAGCTCTTCGTCATCGACCATGTCGCACTTGTTCAGGAACACGATGATGTAAGGCACGCCAACCTGACGGGCCAGCAGGATGTGCTCGCGGGTCTGGGGCATAGGGCCGTCAGCAGCAGAGCAAACCAGCACAGCGCCGTCCATCTGGGCAGCGCCGGTGATCATGTTTTTCACATAATCGGCGTGGCCTGGGCAGTCAACGTGAGCGTAGTGGCGATTCGCCGTTTCGTACTCGACGTGCGCGGTGTTGATGGTGATGCCGCGTGCTTTTTCTTCCGGTGC